>NZ_JBLROB010000007.1:0-270724 GCF_047921475.1 Micromonospora sp. SL4-19 | reverse complement strand
TGACTTGCCGGATCAGGTGGATCAGGAATTGCGCGGGGTGGAACAGCCGGGGCACAGGCCCCAGTAGATGACCTCGGCCTCGTCGATCGAGAAGCCGCCGCCACCGGACGCGGTCAGGCAGGGCGCCTCGCCGACGACGCAGTCGACGTCGGCGATGCGACCGCATGACCGGCACACGACGTGGTGGTGGTTGTCCCCGATCCGCGACTCGTAGCGAGCCACGGAGCGGGGGGGCTGGATGCGCCGCAGCAGGCCTGCGGCTGTCAGCGCATGCAGCGAGTCGTACACGGCCTGGCGAGACACCTCGGGGAGTTCCCCGCGCACGGCACGGATGATCGTTTCCGTGTCGGCGTGCGGCTGCGCGTTGACCGCGTTCAGCACCGCCACCCGAGGTCGGGTGACGCGCAACGCGGCCCCGCGCAGCATCTGCGGGAAGTCCAGGGTCCTGGCCACGTCCGCAAGTCTGGCCCGTTTTCTGGAATGAGTCAAGAATATGCACCGGGGTGTCGCCCTGAGCCTGTACCAGTCGCGCACGCCGCCGCGAGCGTTCAGGCTGCTCTGACAAACCGCTCGAACGCGGGCGGATCGGTTGATGTCACGCACCTGGCCGGGCCGCCCGCCATCACGGCGCGTGGATGGTCAGGGCGGTCCATGCCCCCAGGTAGATCTTGTCGCCGTCTCTGATCGGCACGTGGACGTTCGGGTCGATCGGGTTCGACGACGGGTCGTTGAGGTAGGTGCCGTTGGCCGACTCCAGGTCGACCACCGCCCAGCCGTCCTGCTCGGCGACCAGGAGCGCGTGCAGATGGGACACGCCAGGATCTTCGGGCGGGCCGACCAGATCGATGTCCGGATTGACGCCGCGCGATCGGCTGCGGCGCCCGATCACCATCTGACCGCCCGTCAACACGAAGCGTCGCTCGGGCGCGAACTGCGGGAACGCCATCGTGCCGGCGTCCTCGCCGCCCATCGCCCTGACGACCTCGAAGTACGCGGGGTCCGCGTGCACGACGACCGTCCATCCCCGAGGCGCTCTCCCGGCCGACGCCGGCTGGGGCGCTGACGGTGCCTCGGCAGCTGAGGACACCGCGTTGGGGGGGCTCACTGGCGGCGCGAGCAGGAAGTCGTACCCGTCTTCCTCGCAGAAGCGCCCCGTTTGAGGCGTGCTGCACACCGGGCACGACTTGACGTCGGGCGGTGCGGCCGGAGGCGATGCCGCCGCCGAAGGCGGCGGGGCCGGTGGCGGTGTGGTGGAAGCCGCCGCCGGTGGCGCGGATGCGCCATCCATCCGGGCGCCGCAGACGTCGCAGTAATCCCGGGCGCCGGACTCGTGGCCCTTCGGGCAGGTCGCCATCAGCCCTCCTGCTTCTTCTTCACCCGGACCGTCTTGACGGACCGTACGTTCGTGAGCTCCGCGTCGACGCCGGCGACCTGCTTCTTGAGCCGGACGGTGCCGGTGGGCGCGTCGACGACGTCCACCACGCGGGCAAGCAGCTTGGCGGTGCCGTCGTGGCCGGACGCGGCGGCGAGTTGCACGGCCCGGCCGAGCTTCGCGGTGGCGGTCTCCACATCGCCGGCGTCGCGCGCCTTGAGCCCTTCCTGGATCACCGCGGCCAGCTCGGCCTGGCCGGTGTAGTGCGCCACCTGCGGGTTGATCTTCGTGGACAGCGCGGTGTCGTCGGTCCACCGGGCCAGGACCAGCTTCTCGGTGAGCACCTGGCCTCCGCTGACGAGGCTGACCCGCGCGGCGAGCACCTCCTCGCCCACTGCGTCCGGCTCGACCTCGACCGAGATGTGGTAGTCACGGCTCTCCGCCCCCCACGCCCCGGTCGGGTAGTCGCCGATCCGGCCGCTCACCTCCACCCGCCGGCCGGTGAGGTCCTCCACCTGCGGGTACACCTGTTTCACGAACCGGATGGTGGCGCCGGCGGGGGTCCACACCCGCAGCGACACGTCGGCCACCGATTTGCCCATCGCGGCCTCCGTCATGGCCTGGAACGCGGTCGGCAGTTCGGCCGGGTCTTCCAGGCCGTCGGCGGTGCCGAGCAGGGTGGAGGCGATCAGGCGCAGCTCGCGCGCCACCCAGTCGTCGCCGACGCCGCGGCTGTCGCACACGAATCTGCCTTCGCAGGCGTTCAGCACACGCTGGAGGTCCTGCGGCGTTTCGTGCTGGTTCTGCCCGTCGGTGAGCAGGATCGCGTGCTTCACCTCGGCCTGCTCCCCCGCGAACAGGTAGTTCGCGAGGTCCAGCCAGCGGCCCATGGCCGTACCGCCGTCGGCTCGCAGTCGTGCGACAGCCGCCTTCGCCTCGGCCCTGCTCTGCGCGGATGCCGGGACCATCCGGGCGTCGGCCGGATAGACCATGTGTGCTCCCGCTGTGCCGGCCACGACGGCGAACGCGACTCCGTCCCGGAGGGTGTCGATGGCGATGGCGGTGGCCTTCTTCGCCTCGGCGATCTTCTTGGCCGGCATCCCCATGGATCCGGAGACGTCGACCATGATGACCTCCGCCGCGCTGGGCGCGGCACCCGTGTTGCGCAGGTCGCCGCCCTGCGCGGTCACGGTGATGATGGCGTCGACAACGCACCCACCCTCGGGCAGGTATTCGTTCTGGTCGACCTCGGCGGAGAACTGTGCGGTCATGGAACGGAGCCTCCTGAGGGTGTGAAGGAGAGTACGGCGACGGTGATGTTGTCGTGGCCCCCGCCGTCCAGCGCGACGGTGGTGAGGTGCCGCGCGACGTCGATCAGCCGGCCGGACGATGCCGCGGCCAGCGCGGTGGGGTCGGACAGGTAGTGGTGCAGCCCGTCGGAGCAGAGCAGCAGCCGGCCGGGGCCGGCCGGGCGCAGCGAGACGACCTGTGCCTCCGGGTCGTCCGAGTCGGCGCCGAGCCAGCGGATGAGTGCCCGGGATTCGGGGTCGGCGTCGAGGGCCGGCGGGAGCGAACGCCCGGCGGCGAGTTGGCCGGCCACCGAGTCATCGACGGTGAGGCAGGCGGGGTCCGCGCCCAGCCAGTACGCCCGGCTGTCGCCGATCCAGCCAACGGTCACCGTGTCGGCGGTGGCGATCCCGGAGACGTACGTGCAGCTCGGCGGGGACTCCCCCGCGTCCGGACCGGCGGTGGCGCGGGCCGCCGCCGCGGCCGCTCGGGCGCCGTCGGCGGTGGCCTTTTCCGGGTCGGCACCGTCGGCCAGCGCCGCCAGGAGTACGGCGAGGCCGGCCTCGGCCGCGTCGTGCGCCGCGGTGTCCGGGTGGGTGGACGTGGACACCCCATCGCACACGACGGCCGCGCTGGCGCTGCCGGTCCGGCCGACCGCGATCGCATCCTCGTTGCCGCGTCGGCGTCGGCCGCGGTCGGTCACGCCGGCGACGCAGCCCAGGTCCAGCTCGGCGTGGTCCCGCCCGACGGGCCGTCGGCGCCCACAGTGGTCGCAGTAGGGTTCGTCGCCGGCGTACGCCGCGCCGCACCCGGCGCAGGCCGTGCTGTCGGTCCGCGACGACAGCCAGGTGGTGGACACCGAAGGTGACGCCGGCTCGCCGGTCACCAGGTTGCGCCCGCACACCTCGCAGAACCGGTGCTCCGGCTCGCTGGGTGGCCCGTGCTCGGGGCAGGCGTGCCCGCTCACACGAGCGTCCTGGGCCGCACGGTGTTGGCTCGATCGACGAGTGCGATTCGGGTGTCGGTGTCGCGGGCCAGCTGTGCCATCGCCCGGTACGCCTGCTCCAGCCCGAAGCGCAGCCCTCGCTCGGTCAGCTCGTGGCCGAGCACCCGGCCGCCCGGCGGCAGGCGGTGCCCCGGCAACCGGGTCGCGGTGAGCCAGGCGAGAGCCGCCTCCAGCACCTCGACGGCGAGCCGAGCGCGGCGCTCGACGTCGAGGCTGAGCCGTTCCAGCCGGCCGGACGCGTGCAGCAGGTCATCGGGCTTGACCGGGTGGTGCGCCGTGGCGTGCAGGCTGGCCCGCACGCCGGCCACCTGAGCGATGACGTGCAGGCTGGAGCTGTCCGGCACCTGGTCGAGTACGGCCAGCGCGCCGGCCCGGTCGTCGACGGCCAGCCGGATCCGGGCCAGCCCGAAGGCGGCGCTCAGGTAGGCGCGGTCGACCCGCCACACCCGGTCGTAGAGCCGCTCGGCGGCGGTCGGGTCGCCGGTGCACTCCATCGTGGCGGCCAGCGCCAGCCGGGCGGCCGGCTCGCCCGGCAGCTCGGCGTAGACCGCGTCGAACGCCACCCGAGCCTCTCCGGGGTTGTTCGCGGCCAGCGCGGCGAGGCCGCGGTACCAGTCGATGCGCCAGTCGAACGGATCGGCCGCCGCCACCTCGTCGAGGCCGGCGCGCGCCGCGTCGAGATCCCCCCGCTCGATGCGCGCCCGGACCAGCCGCAGCGCCACCTCGACGCTCTGCACCGGGGCGGACGTCAGCTGTCGGATGACCTCGTCCGGGTCGGTGACGCCCAGCGCGGCCAGGAAGCCGGCACCCGGATCGAGGACGTCGACCTGCGGCAGCGGCAGCGCGGCGGCGACGCTCGCCGGACGGAGGTCGGTGACGGCCGCGTCGCCGACCTCGCCGGCGTCGGTGCCGAACGCGCGCAGCTCGGGCGTGAACCGGCGGGACAGGGCCGGCCGCGGCACACCGTCGGCGGCCGAGACCACCTCCCGGAGCACGCCGAGCAGCTGCTCGCTCATCTCGGCCGCGGACTGGAATCGCCGGGCCGGTTCCCGGTGCGTCGCCCGGCGCAGCAGCCGGTAGTACGACTCCTCCTGGGCCAGCAGCGGCACCTCCGACTGGTCCGGCAGCCGGTCGGCGTACGTGCTGGAGAACCCGCGGAACTCGAAGCTGAGCACGGCGAGCGACCGCCCGACGGTGTAGATGTCCGAGGCGACCGACGGGCCCACGGCGGCCACCTCCGGCGCCTGGTATCCGGGCGTTCCGAAAATCGCACTGACCTCGTCGTCGGCCCGCCGGACGCCGCCCAGGTCGATGAGCTTGAGCTGTTCCTCGGCGTGGATGACGTTGTCCGGCTTGAAGTCGCAGAAGATCAGGTCGCGGTCGTGCAGGTAACCCAGCGCGGGCAGGATCTCCACCCCGTACGCGATCACCTCCGGCAGCGGCAGGACCCGTGCGCCCTCGGCACGACGGGCCACCAGCATGTCCCGCAGCGACTGGCCGCCGACGTACTCCATGACGATGTAACCGACGAGCTCGCCGGTCTTCGGATCGGGGTGCTGCACAAAATCGTGGATCTTGACGATGTTGGGGTGGTCGATCTCGACCAGGAACCGCCGCTCGGTGACCGCTGACACCATGGCGTCAGCGTCACCCGTGTTGATCAACCCCTTGAGGACGACCCAGCGGTCGCTGACCGAGTCGCTCACGTTGCGGTCCCGGGCCAGATAGATCCAGCCCAGCCCGCCGTACGCGAGCGCGCCGAGCACCTCGTACCGGTCGTTGACCAGGTCGCCGTCGCGCAGGCGCGGCAGGAACGAGAACGGGTGGCCGCAGTGCGGGCAGAAGCCCTCGGCCCGGCCCGGCTGGCCGTCCCGGCCGCGGCCCACCGCCGCGTCGCACCGCGTACAGAATCGCCGCGGCTCGGCCACCTTCGGGTCGCTCATGACTGCCGTGGCCGGGTCGCGCAGCGGTACCCGCGGGATGTCGACCAGCCCGGCGCCGAGACCGCCGCGTGCCGAGGGCCGGCTGCGACCGGATCCGGTGCGCACCGAGCCGGCGCTGACCGTGGCGACGGACGGTAGCGTCGCTGCGACGGTCGCCACGCTGGCACCCCTCGGCGCCACCACGGCGCCTGCGGGCGCTCGGCGCCCGCATTCGTCGCAGTAGCCCTCGGCGCCGTAGGAGCCGGGGCAACCAGACCGGACACACCTCATTGGTGCCCCCTCTCCGTGAGCTCGTTGAGGTATCGCTGGTAGGCGACCACGGCGCGGGTGGCCGCCGGCAGGTCGCAGGGGCTGGTGTAGAGCAGGTCCTGCGCGGTGCGGTGCAGCTGGGCAAGCGCGTCATGCTCGGCCAGGCCGAGCCGCCCTGCTCGCGCACGAAAGGCGTCGAGTCGGCCGCGCAGCTCGGCCCGGCGGTGGAGCAGCCCCTCGGCTGCCTCGCGCAGCTGCGTCGCGTGCTCCCGTGCCTCCGTCACCGACCGCTCGACGATCGACAACTCGTCCGCGAGCCGGGGCCAGCGCTGCTCGCGGTGCAGTTGGTCGAGCTGGGCCAGGTGCGCCCGCAGGGCCGGCCCGGCGTCGGGAGCCGCCGGCAGCCCGGGGCTGGCGATCTTCTCGTTCGCGAGGTCGTACGCCCGGCCGGTCTCGGCCTCGGCCTCGACCACCTCGTCCACGGCGGCGTGCAGCCGCCGCACCCGGTCCGGGTACGCGTCGCGCAGCCGGGTCAGGTCGGCCAGCCGGGCGGCGAGGGCGTCGATCTCGGCAGCCAGCGCCGGCGGTGGCCCGGCTGTTTCCAGCAGGTCGCACATCGCGTCGAAGGTCGACTCGGCCAGGCGTTTGTCGAGGCGCTCCACCTCCGGCCCGGTGGAGGCGTATCCCAGCGCCTCGGCGGAGGTCCGGGCCCGGTCCAGCGCCCTGGCCAGTTGCTCGAACCGGCCGGCGATCTCCGCGTACGCCGACTGGACGCCGTCGAGGGTTCTGGTGACCTCGGCGCTGGCCCGCTCCAGTTCCTGGGCCAGGCCCATCGCGGTCACCCAGTTCGGTGCTGGCCCGGCCAGCGGGTCGTCGACCACCATGCCGTCGGGCGCGAGCGGCAGGACGGGACCGCGCAGCAGCACGGTGAGCTCGGACAACTCGTCGTCGCCGGGCCTCGACCGCGCCCCGCGTACCGTCTTCACCCGGTCCAGCACCGACCGCAGCGCGGCGAACTGCGACCACAGGATGTCAAGCCGCCCGAGTGCCTCGGCGGCGACCCGGCGCGTCATGCCCCGCAGGTCGTCGCCCCGCAGCACGACGAGGCCGGGATGGGCGTCCAGCGCGTACATGGCGGCCGAGATCCGGTCGTGCGCCGCGACGAGCCCGACGATGGCGAAGTCGGCCTCCTCGCTGCCCATCGATGCCGGCGTGGTCACGGTCAGTCCTGGTAGCGGGCGGCCGGCGGCTGCGGGGTGCTGCCCAGCGCGGTGAGCCACTTGTTGTAGAGCCGGGTCCAGGTGCCGTCCGAGCGCAGCCGCTCGAGCACCCCGTTGACGAACCGCACCAGGTCGGGCGACGCCTTCTTCATCGCCATGCCGTACGGCTCTTCGGTGAACCGCTCGGAAAGGACAGCCGTGCCCGGATCCTGTGCGGCGAAGCCGGCCAGGATCGTGTCGTCGGTGGAGACCGCGACCACCTGATTCTGCTGCAACATCACCAGGCAGTCCAGCGCGTCGGCTGCTGACACCGGCAGCGCCTGCGGGGCCTTCTCCGCGATGTTCCGGATCGACGTGCTGCCGGTGGCCGCGCAGACCTTCTGGCCGGCGAGATCCTTGAGGCCCTTGATCGGTGATCCCTTGGTGACGAGGATGGCCTGGCCGGCGCTGAAGTACTCGCTGGAGAACGACACCCGCTGCCACCGGTCGCAGTTCATCGTCATGCTGCGGATGACGATGTCGACGGCACCGGTCTGGACCGCCTGCTCCCGCTCGGCGGTCTTCACAGCCCGGAACAGCACCTTGCCGGGATCGCCGAAGATCGCTCGGGCGATCTCGTGTGCCAGGTCGATCTCGAAGCCCACCAGCTCACCGGTGCCCGGGTCGCGGTATCCGAAGCGGTAGTTGTTCTGGTCGACACCGACGACGAGTCGCCCCCGCTCGGCGATCCGCGCCATCGTCGAGCCGGCCGGCATCCGCCCCGGCGCGGGCAGCGCGCCGGACGGCCGGAGGCTGGCGCGCGGGTCACACGACGTGGGCGCCGCCGCGGCTGCGCTCGGGATGACCGCCGGATCCTGCGCGCCGACGGGGCGGGGTCCGGCCACGTCCACCCGCGCCTCGGGCAACGGACGGCTCGCCGCACAGCCGGTCAGGCAGAGGACGGTCAGCAGTGCCAGGGCACGTTTCATCGGTACTCCGCCAATCGCCGCTGGATCCCGAGCGCCGCACCGACGATCAGCAGCGTGGCCAGAGCGGCGACGCCGATGTCCGCGCCGGCGAGAGCTGCCGCGGCTCGGTCCACGTCCCGGTCGAACCGCTGCCTGTTGTGTTCGATGGCGGCGGCCAGGTGCTCGTCGAGTTGGTTGGAGATGCTGGCCGTCGACTCCGGGCCGGTGCCGACGGCCGCGGCGACCGCCTGGGCGTACTGTCCGCCGTCGTCGAGCGTGCGCAGGCTCTCGTGGGCCGCGAGCCATTTCCGCGCCGCCCCGGCCGCCGCCTGGGTCGCGCCTTCGGTGGTCCGGTCGGCGTCCGAGACGGCCGCCAGCCCGCCCCGCCCGGTCACGCTCGCCATGGCCCGGCCGTAGTCCTCTTCGAACCTCGCGCCGTTGCCGCGGGCAATCAGCGTGTGGGCCTCGTCGGCACGCGCCTGCAACGCCGCGATGCGCACCCCGGCCAGCTGCGCGACCGGCTTCGAGCCCTGCTCGCGGCTCGCGTCGAGGCGCCCGGCGGCCAGCACCGCCGAGGCCCCGAGCCACAAGACCAGGACGGCCGCGGCGGCGGTGGAGGCCACCAATCCGATGTTGAACACCCGGTTGGTGCGCCGGGCCAGGTAACGCTGCACCGCCACCAGCGCGGCGATCGTCAGCAGCCCGAGCAGCATCGCGAACCACGGGAACGCGGCAGCCCGGTCGCGGGCGTCGTCGAGCTCCCCGGAGGTCGCTTCGTACAGTTCCTGGACTGCGGGCAGCAGCCGCTCCCGCATCAGGCCTGACGCCTCGCGCAGGTACGCACCACCTATCGGCACACCCTGCCGGTTGTACACCCGGGCTGTCTCGACGAGTCCCGTGTAAACCGGCAACTCGGTGGTGATCTGCGCGACCGCCGCGTCCCCCCGGCCGCCACCCGCGCGCCCCGCGGACACCACGGCCAGCGCCGCGGCCGCGTCGGCGATGTCGGACTGGTAGCGCTCGCGCAGGGCCGCGGGCTCGACGCCACCGGTGAGAAAGGCGCTCGCCGCGGTGGCGTCGGCGTCGGACAGCGCGCGGTAAAGCCGCTGCACGGCAACCGTCAGGTCGCCGCTGCGGGCGGTGGCACCGTGGACGAGGTCGATCCGCTGACGTACGCCAACCGCGCCGGCCACACCAGTGGCGATGCCGAGCACGATGAGCACGGCGGTGGCCAGCGCCAGCCGTCCAGGGGTGCGGCGGAGGCGTCGCTGGACGCCTGGAAGACGTGTCGTAACGGCTGCCGGTCCACGAACAAGAGTCACGCCTACCACCCCGGGACTCAAGATAGTGGAGCACCACAAGCCCTAAGATCGGCCAGCGGCTTCGTCGCGGGCGGTATCAGGTGATGGTGGGGCTGCGGCGTTCGAGCAGGATCACGTCGCGCCACCGGCCGTGGTGGCGGCCGATGCGTTCGCGGATGCCGATGATCCGGAAGCCGGCCCGCTGGTGCAGGGCGAGGCTGGCGGTGTTCTCGGGGAAGACGCCGGCCTGGATGGTCCAGATGCCGGCGGCCTCCGTGGAGGCGATCAACGTGTCCAGGAGTAGCCGGCCGGCGCCGCGGCCCTGGGCGGCGGGGTCGATGTAGACGGAATGCTCGACGACGCCGGCGTAGACGGCTCGGGTCGAGGTTGGTGAGATGGCGATCCAGCCGATGAGGTGGTCGTCGGCGTCGACGGCCACGAAGCGGTGGTCGGGCAGCTTCCCGGCCTCGAACGCGGCCCAGGTCGGAGCGCGGGTTTCGAAGCTGGCATCACCGGCGTCGAGGCCGGCCTGATAGATGGCGATGACCCGATCGGCGTCGGCCGCGGTCATGGGGCGGACGGTGACCTCTGCCATCAGCGGGCTCCGTTCAGGTCCGGGGCAGGTCGGCCCATGGCGTCGTCGGTGGCCGACGGGAAGCAGCCGCCGCAGGTGTCGTTGATGCGGTAGTGGCGGACGGTGCCGACCCGCTGAAATCGTCCCACCACCGCCGTCACCGCGACGAGTGGGCCCGGTCGGACGACACCGTGGTGCACGTGCCGGTGGCCGCAGAAAGCAGCCCTTCGGATCCGGTTGTCGACCCTGTGTCCGGCTTCACGCAGTCCCCGTGCGAGCGGGTCGGCCAGCCGCCGCTCGTCCTCCACCACCAGGATCCGCATGCTGCGCGCGGTGGCGGGGAACCAACCGTTCGTGTCCGCCGTCCACGACCCGCGCACCGGGGCAGTCGCCGACGAGGCAGCCGCGGTCCGCCGGTGACCGCCGTCGCTTCCCTCGCCGGCCTGGTGCCGCATTACGGCTACCTGGGCCTCGCCCTGCTCGTCGGGGTGGAAAGCTTCGGCGTTCCCGCGCCGGGCCAGACGGCGATCATCGTCGGCGCGGGGTACGCGGCGCACGGCCAACTGGCCATCGTCGGGGTCGCGGTGACGGCGTTCCTGGCCGCGGTGATCGGGGACAGCATCGGCTACCTGATCGGCCGCAGCGGCGGGCGGCAGATCATCCTTCGCTACGGCCGGTACGTGCGCCTGACGCCGGAGCGGTTCGCCCGGCTGGAGGCAGTGATGAAGCGGCACGGGCCGAAAATTGTCGTGGTCGCCCGGTTTGTCGAGGGCCTGCGGCAGTTCAACGGGATCATCGCGGGCGCCACCGGCATGCCGTGGCGACGCTTTGCCCTCTACAACGCCCTCGGCGCCGCCGCCTGGGTCGGGGCGTGGGCCACCGCCGGCTACCTCGCCGGGGATCACATCCGCGCCATCCTGGCGGGTCTGCACCGCTTCCAGTGGTATCTGCTCACCGCCGCGGCCCTCGCCGCGCTCGCCTACGCCGGATGGCGGCTGGCCCGTCGGTTGACCCGCCGCGGATAGTCGCAGAGACCGCATCTGGCGGGCAATCGGACCCCGTCGCCGACCTGCATGGCCAGGGCAGACCTGGTGGCCGGGCCTGGTGGTGGTCCAGGCGTTGCCGCCGGCATGTCTGAAGTTGGCGGGTTTCCACAACATTCGCCCGCCCCAGGTGGCGGGTCCAACGGTTTTCCTACCGGACGGTAGCGACGAAGGTTGTTGACGGGGACTTCCGCCTTGAGGGGGTCCCCGTTCTCTTGAGAACGAACCTTTGGGAGGCTTACTCGGTGTTCAGCCGCATCGCCATCGTCAACCGGGGAGAGGCCGCCATGCGGCTCATCCACGCCGTCCGCGAGCTCAACGCCGAGGCCGGGGCTCCGCCGATCGAGACCATCGCGCTCTACACGGACGCCGAGCGCACCGCCACCTTCGTCCGCGAAGCGGACCACAGCTACTGCCTCGGGCCTGCGTCGGCGCGCCCGTACCTCAACCACGGCGTCCTCGAGCGCGCGCTGGTCGAGACGCGCGCGGACGCCGCGTGGGTGGGCTGGGGCTTCGTCGCCGAGGACCCGGCCTTCGCCGAGGTCTGCGAGAAGATCGGTGTCACCTTCATCGGTCCGAGCGCCGAAGCGATGCGCGAGCTCGGCGACAAGATCGGCGCGAAGCTGATCGCCGAGGAGGTCGGCGTCCCGGTGGCGCCGTGGAGCCGTGGCGCGGTGAAGAGCCTGGACGCGGCCAAGCGCGCGGCCGCCGAGATCGGCTACCCGCTGATGCTCAAGGCGACCGCGGGCGGTGGCGGCCGGGGCATCCGGGTCGTGCGCAGCGACGAGGAGCTCACCGAGGCCTACGAGCGCACGAGCCTGGAGGCCGAACGCGCGTTCGGCAGTGGTGTCGTGTTCCTGGAACGCCTGGTCACCGGCGCGCGGCACGTCGAGGTGCAGGTGATCGCCGACGGTCAGGGCACCGCATGGGCGCTGGGTGTCCGGGACTGCTCGGTGCAGCGGCGCAACCAGAAGGTCATCGAGGAGTCCGCCTCCCCCGTGCTCGCCCCCGAGCAGACCCGCGAGCTGAAGGCGGCGGCCGAGCGGCTCGCGCTGGCGGTGAACTACCGCGGCGCGGGCACCGTCGAGTTCCTCTACCACCCCGGTGAGAAGCTGTTCGCCTTCCTCGAGGTCAACACCCGGCTGCAGGTCGAGCACCCGATCACCGAGGCCACCACCGACTTCGACCTGGTCAAGGCCCAGATCCACGTGGCTGCCGGCGGCCGGCTCGGCGAACAGATCCCGGCCGAGGCCGGGCATGCCGTCGAGGCCAGGCTCAACGCCGAGGACCCCGATCGTGACTTCGCGCCGTCGCCCGGCCGGATCGTCCGGCTGATGCTGCCCAGCGGCCCCGGCATCCGGGTGGACACCGGGGTCAGCGAGGGCGACCTGATCCCGGCCGACTTCGACTCGATGATCGCCAAGATCATCGCCTACGGCCGCACCCGCGACGAAGCGCTCGGCCGGCTGCGGCGCGCGGTCGCCGAGACCACGGTGATCATCGAGGGTGGCGCCACCAACAAGAGTTTCGTCCTCGACCTGCTCGACCAGCCCGAGGTGATCGACGCCAGCGCGGACACCGGCTGGATCGACCGGGTCCGTGCGCAGGGCCGCCTGGTCTCCACCAAGCACTCCGGCATCGCGCTGGCCGCGGCCGCCATCGAGGCGTACGAGGACGAAGCGCTCGTCGAGCGGCAGCGGCTGCTGTCCACCGCGCACGGCGGCCGCCCGCAGGTCCAGCACGAGAGCGGCCGGCCGATCGACCTCAAGCTCCGCGGCGCGAGCTACCGGGTGACCGTCGCGCAGACCGGGCCACGCCGGTTCCGCGTCGGCATCGGGGAAGCGCCCGCCGTGGACGCCGAGCTGGAGCGATTCGACGAGCACACCGGCCGGATCCTGGTCAACGGCCAGCGTTTCCGGCTCGTCACCGACACGCACGGGCCCATCCACCTGGTCGAGGTGGACGGCATCACGCACCGCGTCAGCCGCGACGAGGGCGGTGTACTGCGCTCCCCCGCGCCCGCGCTGGTCGTCGCGACCCCGCTCGAAGTCGGGGACGAGGTCGAGGCGGGTGCGCCGGTGCTCGTCCTCGAGAGCATGAAGATGGAGACCGTGCTGCGCGCGCCGTTCCGGGCGAAGCTGCGGGAATGCCTGGTCTCCGTCGGCAGCCAGGTGGAGACCGCCGCGCCGCTGCTGCGTCTGGAACCGATCAGCGACGAAGCCGCGGGCGAGGCCACGGAGACCGAGGCTGTCGACCTGGAGCTGCCGGCCGAGCCGACTGGCCTGTCCGCCGAGGCCCGGGTCGCGCGCGGCATCGCCGACCTGCGGAGTCTGCTGCTCGGCTACGACCTCGATCCCCGCGACGAGCGCCGGGCGCTGTCCAACTACCTGGCCGCGCGGGCCGAGCTCAGTCACCGCCCGCTCGAAGAAGAGGTCGAGCTGCTGCAGGTGTTCGCCGACCTGTCCGAGCTCAGCCGCAACCGGCCGGCCGGTGAGGAGGCCAGGGCCGACACCCGGGTGCACAGCCCGCGCGAGTACTTCCACACCTACCTGCAGAGCCTCGACGTCGAGCGCGCCGCACTGTCGGACACCTTCCGCAACCGGCTCGCCCGGGTGCTCGCCCACTACGGCGTCAACGACTTCGAGCGCACGCCCGCGCTGGAAGAGGCCGTGTTCCGGATCTTCCTGGCGCAGCAACGAGCTTCGGCCGATGTCTCGGTGATCGTCACGTTCCTGCAGCAGTGGCTGACCGAGCCGCTGCCCGGCGACGGGCCACGCGAACTGGTCGGCCAGGCGCTGGAGCACCTGATCTTCGCCACCCAGCTCCGGTTCCCGGTGGTCGGCGACCTGGCCCGCAGCATCGTGTTCCGCTGGGCCGCCCAGCCGATGCTGCGCCGCAAGCGTGCCGAGGTGTACGCGAGCGTCCGCGGCCACCTTCGCTACCTCGACACGAACCCTGGCGCGGCCGACCGCGCCGACCGGATCGCGAAGATGGTCTCCTCGCCCGAGCCACTGGTCCGGCTGCTCGGTCAGCGCATCGGCAAGCCGGGTGCCGACCACGGCCCGATGCTCGAGGTGCTCAGCCGCCGCTACTACGGCAACAGCGGTGCGAGCGACGCGCGAACCGTCGAGGTGGCGGGGCACTCGTTCTTCACCGCGGAGTACGACCGCGACGGCGAGCACTTCCGGCTGATCGCGGCGGCCACGGACTTCGACGAGCTGCCCGCGATCCTGGAAGAGGTAGCCGGGCTGGCCGATTCGAACTCCGTCGCCGACGTGTACCTGACCTGGAGCGATCAGCCCGACGCGGACGCGATGGCCGCGACCCTGCGGGAGATCCTCGACCGCACCGGGCTGCTGGACGTGCTCCAGCGGGTGACGATTTCGGTGGCCGGGCGCAACGGCGCGGAAATGCACCACCACTTCACGTTCCGGCCGGGCCTGGGCGAGGACCGGGTCATCCGCGGGCTGCACCCGCTGATCGCCCAGCGCCTGCAACTGCCGCGGCTGCGGAACTTCGACCTGACCCGGCTGCCGTCGGCGGACGAAGAGGTCTACCTCTTCCACTGCGTCGCCCCGGGCAACCCGACCGACGAGCGGCTGGCGGCGATGGCCCAGGTCCGCGACCTGACCCCGCTGCGCGACGCCGACGGCCGGATCCTCGCGCTGCCCGCGGTGGAAGGCGCCCTGGACGCGTGTCTCGACGCGATCCGCAAGGTCCAGGCGCAGCGGCCCGTGAAGAAGCGGTTCGACACCAACCGGATCACCATCTACGTCTGGCCGCCGAACGAGCTGACCATCGAGGAGCTGAACACCGTCGCCCAACGCGTGCTGCCGATCACGGCCGGCGCGGGGCTGGAGGAGGTCCTGTTCCTCGGCCGTCAGCGCGACCGGGCCACCGGCGAGCTGACCGACATCGCTGTCCAGATCTCCTACGACACGGGCATGCGGGTGTCGGTCACCGAGCCGACGGCCGAGCTGATCCAGCCGCTCGACGACTACCGGCAGAAGGTGCTCTCGGCGCGGCGGCGCGGCACGACGTACCCGTACGAGCTGACCGAGATGCTGGCCGGCCAGCACGGCAGCTTCACCGAGTACGACCTGGACGACACCGGTGAGCTGGCCCCGGTCGAGCGGCCGAAGGGGCAGAACAAGGCGGGCATCGTCGCCGGTGTGGTGAGCACGCCGACCGAGCGGTATCCCGACGGCGTCACCCGGGTGGTGCTGCTCGGCGACCCGTCCAAGGCGCTGGGCGCGCTGGCCGAGCCGGAATGCGCGCGGGTGATCGCCGCGCTCGACCTGGCCGAGCGGATGCGCGTACCGGTCGACTGGTTCGCGCTGTCGGCAGGCGCGCGGATCTCGATGAGTTCGGGCACCGAGAACATGGACTGGGTGGCCGCCGCGCTCAAGCGGATCGTCGAGTTCACCCAGCAGGGCGGCGAGATCAACATCGTGGTCGCCGGGATCACCGTGGGCGCCCAGCCGTACTGGAACGCCGAAGCGACGATGCTCATGCACACCAAGGGAATCCTGGTGATGACCCCGGACTCGGCGATGGTGCTGACCGGCAAGCAGTCGCTGGACTTCTCCGGCGGGGTGTCGGCCGAGGACAACTTCGGTATCGGCGGCTACGACCGGGTGATGGGTCCCAACGGCCAGGCCCAGTACTGGGCGCCGGACCTGCGGGCCGCCCGCGATCTGCTGATGACCTACTACGACCACACGTACATCGCGCCCGGCGAGACCCGGCCGCGCCGGGCGGTCACGTCCGACCCGGTCGACCGCGACATCTCCGGCTACCCGCATGCGGTGCCGGACAGCGATTTCACGACGGTCGGCGAGATCTTCTCCCGGGAACACAACCCCGATCGGAAGAAGGCGTTCGACATCCGCACGCTGATGCGGGCCCTGGCCGACCAGGATCACGCGATCCTGGAGCGCTGGGCGGGGATGGCCGACGCCGAGACCGCGGTCGTGCAGGACGTCCACCTCGGGGGCATCCCGGTGTGCCTGCTCGGCATCGAGTCCCGGTCGGTGCCGCGGCGCGGCTTCCCGCCCACCGACGGTCCGGACACGTATACCGCGGGCACCCTGTTCCCGCGCTCGTCCAAGAAGGCCGCGCGGGCGATCAACGCGGCCAGCGGAAACCGACCGCTGGTCGTGCTGGCGAACCTGTCCGGGTTCGACGGGTCGCCCGAGTCGATGCGGCAGTTGCAGCTGGAGTACGGCGCGGAGATCGGCCGGGCGATCGTCAACTTCGAAGGACCGATCGTGTTCTGCGTGATCTCGCGGTATCACGGCGGCGCGTTCGTGGTGTTCTCCAAGGCGCTCAACCCGAACATGACCGTGCTCGCCGTGGAGGGCTCGTTCGCGTCCGTCATCGGCGGGGCGCCTGCGGCGGCCGTGGTGTTCGCCGGCGACGTCAACGCACGCACCGCGAAGGATCCGCGGGTGGCCGAACTGGAGGCGCGCATCGCCGCGGCGACCGGTGGGGAGCGGGCGGCGCTGGTCACGCAGCTCATGGACGTCCGGGCCACGGTCCGGGCGGAGAAGCTGGGCGAGGTGGCCGCGGAGTTCGACGGCGTACACAGCATCCAGCGGGCGGTCGAGGTCGGCTCAGTGGACGCCATCGTCCGGCCTGAGGAGCTGCGCCCGCAGATCATCGCGGCCATCGAGCGCGGCCTCGTGACCGGGTAACGCTGCCAGTACGGCAGTGATGTCCGCAGCACGCAGGAGGGCGAAGCCGCCCTCCTGCGTGCTGCGGTTGTGGGGGCGCATCAGCCGCTCACGCCGGCCACCCCGCCCTGCACACATTCGGCCTACCAGCGGAAACGGCGTTCGATATCTCGCACCGCTCCCCCGCAGTCCGCTGGCCTCTCGCGAACACCTGAAAGCAGCGACCTGACCCCGCACGCTCGGCCTGGCTCTGGAGATCCACGGACCGTATGCTTCGGGCGTGTCACAGCCGGGGTCCCGTTTCTTCGCGGCGCGGTTGCTCGTGCTCGGGCAGCTTTCGATGGTGGTGCTCTATCTGGTGGGCGTGGTCGTCCCCTACCTCCTGAAGTTCACCGTCCAAGGGACGAATCACTGCTCGGCGACGACCGGATGCCAGGCGCCCGGCGACGTGTTCGGCGGGCCGTTGTTGGTGCTGCTGATTCCAGCCATGGTCATCACGATTTTGGGGCCGATGGTCGCGGTCCTCTTCCTGCTGATGTCGTTCACCTCGCTGGCCAGGTGGCGTCGGGAGATGCCCGACGCGTTGCGGCGCTGGGTGTTCGGGGCGGCCGGGCTCACGCTGGCCTTCCTCGTCTTCAACCTGCTGCCGCCGGGCCGGCTGCTGCTGAACTGGGTGCTGGACTGATGACGAACGGATTGTGGCGGGCGCAGCTGGCGCTGGTGTGGGCCTTCGGGCTCGCGGTTTTCTTCTTCCTCTTCGGGCTCCTGGGCGGGCCGGCCGGCGGAAACACCAACAGTGTGTACGACATGGTGTACGCGCCGCTGGGTGAAGGGCAGTCGGTGCGCGGATCGCTGGCTAATCCGTTCGCCTGGTTCACCATGCTCGCCATGGCGGTGGCCTGGCTGGCCCCGCTGTTCGCGGCGCTCCTTGCCTGGCGGGGCCGGCGCGCGCTGAGAGACGAGGGAGAGCAGGCACTGCGGGATCGGATCCGCGCCGGCACCGTCGCCGCATTCGTCATCGTGGTGTCCTACCTGACGCCAATCGGCTGGACGCTGATCTACGGCTTGACGCGCTGGACGATCATGACCATCTGGGGCGAGGGCCCGGACGCGGCGCAGTTGGGCTGAGCGGATCTCCTTCTCAGCCACGGACCGGCGAGGAACGCGACGATGATCTGGGCGGCTCCGGCAGCGACGAGGGCCGGGCCCGCGCCGACGACGCCGATGACCGCGCCCCCGGCGAGCAGGCCGATTGAGACCGCCCCGTCGTGCACGAGGCTCTCGGCTGCGAAGGCGGCTCGCCGGTCCGCGCCATCGGTGCGCGTGCTGATCAGACGGTTGAGCGCGCCGATGCCCAGCGGCATGGAGAAGCCACCAACCGCCGCGACGCACCCCAGGAGAACCAGGGACGACGTGACGGCGGGCAGAGCCATGAACGCTACGCCGAGTACGGCCCATCCGGTCGCCATCGTCGCGAGCGCCGGCATTCGCGGGACGAGCACCGGCGCTAGCAGGGCACCGGCGAGCGAACCCGTGCCGTACCCGGCCATGCCGGCCGAAATGAGCAGTCCGGGCCGCCCGGCCTCGGCGCCGAGGATCGCGAGCCCGAGGGTGAAGGCGAACCATACGAGTCCGCCGACTCCTGACATCGTCACCGCACGCCGAATGTCGCCGTGCTGCGCCAGCACGTGACGCAGGGCCGGAGCGTCGGTCGGTCGGGCAGCCGCGGCAACCCTCGCGGTGCTGCGAACACTGAGCAGGAGGACCGCTCCCGCACTGACGCCGACTGCTTCGGCCCAGAGCAGGGGCAACGGCCCGCCGAACGCGACCGCCCACCCTGCCGCCGGTGGTGCCAGGATCATCGTGACGCGATGCACGAAATCCTGCCAGGCCAACATCTTCGTTGCGACGCTGGAGCCAAGGCTGTCGCAGATGTCGGAGAGCAGGGCTCGTTGCCCCGGTCCGCTGAGAGCGGTGGCACATCCGGTGATGAGCCCGGCGGTGGCGAGGTGGATCGCGTTGACCCTTCCGACGGCGGCACCGACCGGAACGACGAGCAAGCCGACCACCTGGACCGCAAGCACGCAGGCGAGGGCTCTGCCCGTGGTCAGTCGCTGGCGCAGGCCTCTGGCCCACCAGGGCGAGGCGAGCATGGGCAGTCCGACCGCTCCACCCACCAGCCCGGTGGACCAGGCGGACCCGGTCTCGGCGAGCGCGACGAGTGGAAGCGCGACGGCCGTCGTGCGTTGACCCATCCAGGCCACGAAGGTGGTTGTCAGCATGGCCGCGATGTCGCGTCTGGCATTCACGCAGCCATCCTCTGGCCGGGCAGAACGTGCTGGTAGCTGGCGGATCAGCATAGGAACTCATAACGTGGCGACATGAGCTCATTCCCGTCGGTCGAGGATCTCCGGCTGGTCGAGGCCATCGCGCGGCACGGCTCGGTCGGGGCCGCCGGCCGGGAACTTCTGCTCAGCCAGCCGGCCGCGAGCAAGCGTCTGGCGGCGCTCGAGCGGCGGGTCGGCGAGCGGCTCTTCGACCGTGACACGACGGGGGCGCGGCCGACGCCAGCCGGACGTGCGCTGTGTGCTGAGGCCGCCCATATGCTCGATCACCTGGGACAGATCTTCGACCGGACGCGAGCCGCGGCCCGGGCAAGAACCTTCAACGTCGGCACGTTCAGCAGCCTCGCGCCGTTGCTCTTTCCGGCGCTCGACGAGCTGATGAACGACTCGATCGTCAACCAGGTCACGGACCATGGCGACCGGCTCGTGGAGTGGGTTGGCGAAGGGTCGCTGGACGCGGCGTTCGTCGCCGTCGCCAACCAGATGCGCCTGCCCGGCACCGTGAGCGCCGTGCCCGTGGCGAGCGACCGACTGGCCGTCCTGACGCCACTGGCCGCGTCGTTGAGAAGTGGCCGGCGGCCGTTCGCCGATCTCGACGTCGTCACCTACACCTACGACATGTCGGCGGGCACGCTGCACCAGCGGCTCTCCAGCCTCGGCGCCAGACCCCGCACGGCGGCCACCGCGGAGACCGCCATCCGGATGGCGCGACTACTGGGCTGCCCGGCCATCCTGCCCCGCGGGCTCGGCCTCGCCTACGCCGAGGAGGGGGATCGCGTGTCCGCCGCCCCAGTGCCGGGCCGCCTCACGCTCTTCATGGTGACCCGCCGCCCCGCTCCGCACGAGTTCGCGGCAGTGGTGAACCCGCTTCCCGGTCGCCTGGGACTGCAGCGCGCACCGGTGAGACGACCCGAGTGATGTCAGCTGTGGATGCCGTGCGGAGGATCAAGCTCCGCACGGCCAGGGGCGGTCTGGACCAGTCCCCCATATCTCGCGCGCCATCGGATTTTTGATGTACTCAAGAAAGAAGTGGCGCATACTTCGCACATGCCCACAATATTGGACTTCGAGCGCATGTTGCGGGGGGCCGCGCTCCGGGTGACCCGTCCACGGCTCGCGGTCCTGGCCACGGTGCACACACATCCGCACGCCGACACCGTCTCGATCCTCGGTGCCGTGCGCAGGGAGCTTCCCGAGGTGTCCCACCAAGCCGTGTACGACGTGCTGCGGGCGCTGACCGTCGCGGAGCTGGTGCGGCGTATCCAGCCTTCCGGCTCAGTGGCTCGCTACGAGTCGCGGGCCGGAGACAACCACCACCACGTCGTGTGCCGGTCGTGCGGCGCCATTGCCGATGTCGACTGCGCCGTCGGCGGGGCTCCCTGCCTGACCGCGTCCGACAACCAGGGCTTCTCGATCGACGAGGCCGAGGTCACCTACTGGGGGGTTTGCCCCGAGTGTGTCGCGGTACCAGCAACCAGTTGACAGAACGAGAGATTGACAGGAGAAGGACCGACGTGTCTGAGCGCGGCAGCGAGAGCGAGAACCCAGCAATCCCCTCCCCGACTCCCAAGCCGAGTCGGCCGAGGGCGAACCAGGACTGGTGGCCGAATCAGCTGAACCTGCAGGTTCTCCATCAGCACTCACCCCGGGCCAACCCGATGGGCGAAGCGTTCAACTACGCAGAAGAGTTCAAGGCCCTCGACGTCGATGCGCTGAAGCGGGACATCGTCGAGGTGATGACGACGTCGCAGGACTGGTGGCCGGCCGACTACGGCCACTACGGGCCGCTCTTCATCAGAATGAGCTGGCACGCCGCCGGCACATACCGCATCGAAGACGGCCGCGGTGGTGGCGGCGACGGAGCTCAGCGCTTCGCCCCGCTCAACAGCTGGCCCGACAACGCGAACCTCGACAAGGCACGCCGACTGCTCTGGCCGGTCAAGCAGAAGTACGGGCGGAAGATCTCCTGGGCCGACCTCCTGGTCTTCGCCGGCAACTGTGCGCTGGAGTCGATGGGGTTCAAGACGTTCGGCTTCGGCTTCGGACGCGAAGACATCTGGGAGCCCGAGGAGATCTTCTGGGGGCCCGAGGACACCTGGCTCGGAGACGAGCGCTACAGCGGTGACAGGCAGCTCGCCGGTCCTCTCGGCGCCGTGCAGATGGGGCTGATCTACGTGAACCCGGAGGGGCCCAACGGCAACCCGGACCCGCTGGCTTCCGCCCGGGACATCCGCGAGACCTTCCGCCGCATGGCAATGAACGACGAGGAGACTGTGGCGCTCATCGCCGGGGGTCACACGTTCGGCAAGACCCACGGTGCCGCCTCCGCCGAGTACGTCGGCCCCGAGCCCGAGGGGGCTCCCCTCGAAAGCCAGGGCCTCGGCTGGAAGAACACCTTCGGCAGCGGCAAGGGTGGCGACACCATCACCAGCGGGATCGAGGTCACCTGGACCTACCATCCGACCCGGTGGGACAACGAGTTCTTCCAGATCCTCTTCGGCTACGAGTGGGAACTTGTGCGGTCGCCGGCTGGTGCGCATCAGTGGCGGCCCAAGAATGGCGCGGGCGCCGATCTGGTGCCCGAGGCACACGATCCGTCGAAGCGCCGCGAACCACGGATGCTCACGTCCGACCTCGCACTCCGGTTCGACCCGATCTACGAGCCGATCTCGCGACGGTTCCTGGAAAACCCGGACCAGTTCGCGGAGGCGTTCGCCAAGGCGTGGTACAAGCTGTTGCACCGCGACATGGGACCGGTCTCGCGCTATCTCGGCCCGTGGGTCCCGGAGCCGCAACTGTGGCAGGACCCCGTGCCGGCGGTCGATCACGAGCTGATCTCGGCCGAGGACATCGCGGCCCTCAAGCCCAAGGTCCTCGCATCGGGGCTGTCCATCTCCCAGCTGACCTTGACCGCTTGGGCGTCGGCGGCGAGCTTCCGTGGCACCGACATGCGTGGCGGGGCCAACGGGGCGCGGATCCGCCTCGAGCCGCAGAAGAACTGGGAGGTCAACGACCCGGCCGAGCTCGCCACGGTGCTGCAGACGCTGGAGCGGATCCAGCAGGAGTTCAACAGCTCACAGTCCGGTGGGAAGAAGGTCTCGCTTGCTGACCTGATCGTGCTGGGCGGGTGCGCGGCCATCGAGCAGGCGGCCAGGAACGCGGGGCACGAGGTCACGGTCCCGTTCTCGCCGGGGCGTACGGACGCCTCCCAGGAGCAGACCGACGTGGAGTCGTTCGCCGTGCTCGAGCCGAAGGCGGACGGGTTCCGCAACTACCTGCGAGCCGGACAGAAGTTGTCGCCGGAGACCCTGCTGCTGGACCGGGCCAACCTGTTGACGCTGACCGCTCCCGAAATGACGGTCCTGCTCGGCGGCATGCGGGCCCTGAACGCCAACGCGGGTCGAACACGACACGGCGTCCTCACCGACCGGCCCGAGGAGTTGACGAGCGCCTTCTTCGTGAACCTGCTCGACGCCGGCACGGAGTGGAAGGCATCCTCCTCGGCCGAGAACGTGTTCGAGGGCTCGGATCGCGCCACGGGCGAGGTCAAGTGGACCGCCACCGCCGTCGACCTCGTCTTCGGTTCGAACTCCCAGCTCCGCGCCATCGCGGAGGTCTACGCCAGTCGCGACGGGCAGGAGAAGTTCATCCAGGACTTCGTCGTGGCGTGGGTCAAGGTCATGAACCTGGACCGGTACGACCTCGCCTGACACGAAGTGCTCTGCTGGCGCGGCCCGTGGCTGGTGGCCCCCGTGAGGATGGTCGCCTTCACGGCCGCCTGGGCGTGGCGCGCCCGCGTCGACCGACGATACCGGGCTGTGGGCGGTCGGGGCGGCGCTGGTCGCCATCGGCACCGCCATCGGGTCCGCCGTGGTGAGCGCCGGCGCCGGGTGGCTGCGGCGCCGCCGGCGGCCGACCAACTGAGGAGCCGAACGCCGGGCAAGCGGGCGGCCGACCTCGGCTGGCCTGACGGATGAGCAGCGCGAGCGCCAGAGCACGACGCGCGCGACCGGGGGCCCGCCGGCAAGCGGCGAGCCCCCGGTCGTGGGCTGGGTCAGGCGAGCGCCTTCAGGTAGTCGGGATTGGCCTTCAGCCACTCCTCGACGGCCTTCTCCTCGTCACCCTTGTGCGTGTTGAACATCAGGTCCTCCAGGGACGCGAGCTGCTCGCTGTCCATCTTGAACTGCTGCAGCATCTTCGTGACCTCAGGGAAGTCCTTGCCGAAGCCCTTCCGGGCGAAGGTGTTGATCTGCTCGGCGGCGCCGAGGGTGCCCTTCGGGTCGGCCAGGTCCTTCAGCTCGTACTTGGCGTACGCCCAGTGCGGGTGCCAGAGGGTGACCACGATCGGCTTCTTGTCGGCGATCGCGCCGTCGAGCGCGGCCAGCATGGCCGGGGTGGAGGAGGTCTTCAGCTTCATCTTGCCGTCCAGGCCGTAGCCGGGCAGCACCTTCTCCTGGGTGGCCTTGGTGAGGCCGGCGCCCGGCTCGATGCCGATGATCTGTCCGCCGAAGTCGCCGGCCTTGGCGGCCAGGTCCTCGAGCGAGTCGACGCCCTCGACGTACTTCGGCACGGCGATGCTCAGGCTGGCGTCGTCGTACCAGACGCCGAGCTTCTCCAGCTTGTCGCCGTACTTCTCCATGTACGACGCGTGGGTCTGGGGCAGCCAGCCGTCCAGGAAGAGGTCGATGTTGCCGTTGGCCAGGCCGCCGTAGACGAGGCCGGCCTCCAGGTTTTTGAGCTGAACCTGGTAGCCCTTCTCCTCGAGGATGTGCTGCCACAGGTGGGAGGCGGCGATCGCCTCGTCCCAGGCCATGTAGCCGATGGTGATCTTCTTCTTGCTGCCGGCGGACGCGTTGTCCGACTTTGCGCCACAGGCGGCCGCGCCGAGCGCCAGGGTGGCGGTCATCGCGAGCGCCAGGACGCGCTTCATGGTGGTGAACACGGAGTTTCCTTCCTTCTCAGAGCAGCCGGCAGACCCGCGTACGCGGGAACAGGGGTGCCGGCGGAGGGCGACGGTCAGGCGGCCTGCCGCGCGAGGCGCTGCGCCCGCGCGGAGGGGAACCGTTCGCCCGCGGAGTCGGTGAGCCGGTCGAGCACTACGGCGAGGATCACGACGGCGATGCCGCCCTCGAAGCCGCTGCCCACCTCGCCCTGGGCAAGCGCGAACGTGATCACGTCGCCGAGGCCGCCGGCGCCGACCATGCCGGCGATGACCACCATGGACAGGGCCAGCATGATCACCTGGTTGACCCCGGTCATGATCGTCGGCAGGGCCAGCGGCAGCTTGGTCCGGAGCAGCACCATCCATGGCGGCGCGCCGAACGACTCGGCAGCCTGGACGATCTCCTTGTCGACCTGGCGCAGGCCGAGCTCGGTGAGGCGTACGCCGGGCGGCATGCTGAACACCAGCGTGGCCAGCACGCCGGGCACGGTGCCGATGCCGAAGAAGAAGATCGCCGGGATCAGGTAGACGAACGCCGGCATGGTCTGCATGAGGTCCAGCACCGGCCGGGCCAGGGCGGACGCCCGCCGGTTCTCGGCGACGAAGATACCCACCGGGATCGCCAGCAGCAGGGCGAGCACGCTGGCCACGAGCACCTGCGCGAGCGTGCTCATGGTCTCCTCCCAGTACGGCATCCCGGCCACCAGACCGAGGCCGACCGCGCTGCCGAGGCTGAACTTCCAGCCGCGCAGCCACCAGCCGAGCCCGGCAAGGACCAGGATGACCGCCACCGCCGGCACGCCGTTGAGCAGGCCGTCGAGCGGCTGGACCAGGGCGTCGACCACGGCCGCGATCGCGTCGAAGACCGCGCTGAGGGCACCCTTGGCCCAGTCCACGGCGGACTCCACCCAGGTGCCGAGCGGCACCCGGGGCAGCCAGGCGTCGAGCGGGGACTGCGCGACGGTCATGCCGGCTCTCCCTTCGCGGCGACCAGTTCGACGTCGGAGTGCACCGGCTGGTCCGCCGGCTCGTCCACAGCGGAGACGCTGTCCGGGGTGGCGCTGGCCAGGGCGCTGAGCAGGGTGATCCGCGGGATCACCCCGGTTAGCCGGCCCCGGTCGTCCAGGACGGCCACCGGGTGCTGGCTCTCCGCGCAGTCCGCGAAGAGGTCGGCCACTGCCGTGTCCGCGGCGACCGTGCGGACCTGCTCGGTCGAGACGTACCCGTCAAGGCTCGGCCGGCCCTCGCGAAGCGCCCGCAGCACCTCGTCCTCGGTGACCGTGCCGAGGAACTGCTTCATCGGCCCGGTCACGTAGACCACCGAGGTCTGGCTCTCCCGTAGGGCGCGGGCAGCCACCCGGGGACCTGCGTTGACGTCCAACACGTGATGCGGCTTCTCCATCACCGACGAGGCGGTCAGGATCCGGGTCCGGTCGACGTCGGCGACGAACTGCGCCACGTAGTCGTTTGCCGGGTCGGTGAGGATCTCCTCGGCGGTGCCGATCTGGACGATCCGGCCGTCCCGCATCACCGCGATCCGGTCGCCGAGCCGCATGGCCTCGTTCAGGTCGTGGGTGATGAAGATGATGGTCTTGCCCAGCTCGCCCTGGAGTTCCAGGAGCTGATCCTGGATCTCCCGGCGGATGAGCGGGTCCAGCGCCGAGAATGCCTCGTCCATCAGCAGGATGTCGGTGTCGGCGGCGAGAGCGCGGGCCAGCCCGACCCGCTGCCGCATGCCGCCGGAGAGATCGTGGGGAAGCTTGTCCGCCCACTCCTCCAGGCCCACCATGCGCAGCGCGTCGAGGCCACGCGAGCGCCGCTCGGCCTTGGGCAGGCCGGCGACCTCGAGGGCGTACCCGGCGTTCTCCAGCACGGTCCGGTGTGGCATGAGCGCGAAGTGCTGGAAGACCATGCTGATCCTCTCCCGCCGGAGCTTGCGCAGCGCGGCGGGCTTGAGCGTGGTGAGTTCCACCCCGTCGACCTGCACACTGCCCCGGGTGGGGCGCACCAGGCCGTTGAGCATCCGGATGAGGGTGGACTTGCCGGAGCCGGAGAGGCCCATCACGACGAAGACCTCGCCGGGGCGTACCTCAAAGTTCGCGTCGATCACGGCTGCCGTGGCTGGCAGGCCCGCCATAGCCTCAGCACGCGGGGCGCCGCTCGCGAGGCGCCTCAGCGCCTCGTCAGTTCGATTGCCGAATATTTTGTAGAGCGACTTCACTGTGAGTGCGGGCACGGTCCCCTCTCCGATGACAACCGCTGGCGGAGCGCGCCATCGGTGGCAATCTTCGCGTCTCGTCCGTCGATATCAACATCAGTCACAGTCAGTTGGCCACAGGGGCTGGCCAGGAAACCTACCGACGTCATCAGGGAAAAGCCAGCCGAGACTGCGGGGATTGTGGATATGCCCACAGAAAGTGCCCCCTAGACAGGGTCAGATTCGGTCTTCCGTACGCACGACGGATGTGCCCGTACCAGGTGCCGACCGGGTCGGTTCGACCCTCCCTGGGGCTTTTGTGCCGTCCGACGCGGATGCCGGTGGCGCGCCGCCTCGCTGCCGCCGTTCGTCTCGAAGATGACTACGGTGATAGACAAATGTCATGCGTTTGTGATTTACCGTCATGTGACTGTCATATTACGGCCGGCTCTTCCGGCCCGTCGGCGACGCGGTTCCGCAATCGAGTCGGCCGCCTCCCGAAGTCACCGATTACGAATCGGCGGGGTGGCCGGCGTCGAGCACTTCGGCCGCTTCCACGATCCGGCCAGGCTGACGCCGGGTAGCACACAGCACATCACTGCCTGTAATTGCCGGTGCCCACGTCCGGTCGTGGACCTGCCCGTGCGGGGCGGTCCACGACCGGGACATCAACGCGGCCATCAACGTGCTCGCGGCGGGACGCGCCGAGAGCCTAAACGCCTGTGGAGCGCAGATAAGACCAGCACCCGTGCCGGCGCAGCGCCGTGAACCAGGAATCCGCCCGGGCGCAGCGCGCTGTTCCGCACGCAGCGCGGAGGGAATCCCCGTCCTTCAGGGCAGGGAGAACGTCAAGAACGTGTGGTTTCTTGCCCGAGGGCGCGAGCGAGGCGGCGGACGGCCTCCTCCATGAGGTCGGGTGGGGCTGCGGCGTAGGTCAGGCGCAGGTGCGTCGCCGGGGGTTCGGCCGCGTACCAGGGGCGGCCGGGGAAGACGACGACACCTTCGGTGGCAGCCGCGGCGGCCAGCGCGACGTCGTCGGTGCTGTCGGGCAGGCGTGCCCACAGGTGCAGGCCACCGCGTGGGATCGCCGGTGGGGCGAGCCCCGGAAGGTGCCGGCGCAGTGCGGTCAGCAGCGCCTCGCGCCGTGTCCGCAGCGCGGTGCGCAGAGCGCGGCGGTGCCGCGTCCAGGCCGGTGCGGTGACGAACTCCAGCGTGGCCTGTTGCAGCGGGCCGGCGACAAAGAAGTCGTCGAGCAACCTGGCTGAGCGCAGCCGGGCACCGGCTGGGCCGCGGGCGGCGATCGCGGCGACACGGAGGCCGGGAGCGGCGGACTTGGTCAGCGAGCGCAGGTAGATCACGTGCCCGTCGGGGTCGTCGGCGGCCAGCGGTGGCGGAGCCTCTCCGTCGATGGCGAGGTCGCGGGCGTAGTCGTCCTCGATCAGGAACGCGCCGGCGTCGCGTACGGCATCGGCGACCTCGGCTCGGCGATGCGCTGCCAGTGTGGCCCCGGTCGGGTTGGCGTAGAGCGGTTGGCAGTAGAAGAGCCGCGCGCCGGTGCGCGCGAACGCGGCGGCGAGTTGGTCAGGGAGTACGCCGTCGGCGTCGGCGGGCACCGGCACCGCCCGCAGCCCAGCCGCCCGGGCCGCGGCCAGTGCCCCCAGGTAGGTCGGGGACTCGACGAGCAGGGTGTCGCCGGGTGCGGCGAGAGCGCGCAGAGCCGTCGACAGCGCCGCCTGCCCGCCCGGGCAGATCACCATGTCGTCGGCGCGCAGCCCGGCCCGGGCCTCACGGGCGAACCAGGCGCGCAGATCCTCGCGCCCCTCTGCCGGTCCCCGCTGCCAGGACGCGGGCTGCCGGGCGGCGCGGGTGAGCGCGGCGCCGAGCGCCGCGGCTGGCTGCAGATCGGCCTCGAGATAGCCGCCAGACAGCGGAATCGCTCCGGGTCGCGGTAACGCCAGTAACGCCTGCATCTCGTCCTCGCCCGGTCTGCGGGCACCGAGCGCCACCGTCTGCCACGACAGGTCGGGGGTTCGCCGCCCGTCCGGCGGGACGGTCACGAAGGTGCCCTTCCCCGGTCGCGTCTCGATCAGCCCTTGCGCCACCAACTGTCGGACCGCCTCGGCGACGGTGACCGGCGAGGCCTGGTGCCGGGCGGTCAACTCGCGCACCGAGGGAAGCCGGGCGCCCGGGTCCGAGTTCGCCATGAGTCCGCGCAGATCTTGGATAACGCGGTCCACTGCGTTACCGTCATTCATGAAGGATCATAGTAGCGCTACTGTCACCACCACGATAACGGCGGATCGGGTCATCGGCCTCGCCCTCGGCGCGCTGGGCGTGCTCGCCTTCAGCATGTCGCTGCCCGCCACCCGCGTCGCCGTGCAGCAACTCGACCCGTGGTTCGTAGCCTTCGGCCGGGCCGTCGGTGCGGCACTACTGGCATGGGCCTACCTGCATTTCACCGGCGCGCCGAGGCCCACCCGAAGCCAGTGGCGGCGGCTGTCGATCGTCGCCCTTGGCGTCGTCGTCGGCTTCCCGCTGTTCACCTCGCTGGCACTGACCACCCAGACCTCCGCACACGGCGCGATCGTCATCACCGTGCTGCCCGCCATGACCGCCGTGTTCGCGGTGCTGCGGGCCGGCGAGCGCCCGCCGCTGCTGTTCTGGGTCGCCAGCGGCGGCGGGCTGGTGGCCGTGCTCGCGTTCCTGATCACCAGCGGAGCGGTGCACGGCGCGCTGTCGTCCGCCGACCTGTTCCTGCTCGTGGCGGTCGTCCTGTGTGGGCTGGGATACGCCGAGGGGGGCGGGCTCGCCCGGGAACTCGGCGGCGCCCGGACGATCTGCTGGGCGCTGGTGCTTTCGCTGCCCGTCACCCTGCTCATCACGATCGTCGCCGCCTCGGGCCACCCGCCGCGCGCCGACGCCGCCGCCTGGTCGGCCTTCGGATACCTCACCACGATCTCCATGTTCCTGGGCTTCTTCGCCTGGTACGGCGGTCTGGCCCGGGGTGGCGTCGCCAAGGTCGGCCAGATCCAACTCGCGCAGCCGGTACTCACCCTGCTCTGGTCCGCGCTGCTGCTCGGAGAAGCCGTCACCCCTGCCTCGATCGGGGCCGCGCTGGTCGTGCTGGCCTGCGTCGTACTGACCCAGCGCACCCGCGCCGCGCGCGCAACAGATCAGGACGGCACTCGCCGAGGAGATCCCAGAGCAGAAGTTCTATCTGCCCGGTAAATCGGCTTTGAGGCTTTCCATAGATATCAACCGCGAATACTCCCTTTCCTACGCGAAAAGCAAGTGACCGCGGGCGCGGCGGCAACTAGCTTCCCCTCATGCAACCACTCGATGAGAGGGACATCCGGCGCTCCTTCGTGAACTGCAGCAAGGGCGAGGCAAGCCGGATCCGGATGCCCGCAGGCTTCGCCGAGGGCGCAGTTCCCTGGGCCGATCTGGACTTCCTCGGTTGGACCGACCCGGGCGCCCCGCTGCGGGCGCTGCTGGTCGTGCCGGGCAAGGACGGGCCTACGGGCGTCATCCTCAGACGGCCCGAGGCATACAAGCCGAGCACGATGCGGTCGAGCATGTGTCGGATCTGCCTGACTGATCACACCGCGTCGGGGGTGGCGCTGTTCGTCGCGCCACTGGCCGGGGCCGCCGGGCGCAACGGCAACACCGTCGGCGAGTACCTGTGCGCCGATCTGGCCTGCTCGCTCTACGTACGGGGCAAGCGGCAGCCGAAGATGCGGCTGGTCCGTCGGGAGGAGACCCTGACCCTGCAGGATCGGATCGACCGGACGGTGACCAATCTGGCCGCCTTCACCAACCGCGTCATCGCCGGCTGACCCGCGGAGACGCAGCGACCGTTCCACCGACGTCGGAACCTGCACTGGCTGCAGCTGGGAGAGGCGGAGTAGATGAAGCAGGCAACGAGTGGCGGCACAAGACGTGGCCCCGCCGGCCGCGATCTCGCGGCCGGCGGGGCCCACACCAAGTGCCGTAGGAGGTCGGGGTCAGCGCAGCCGCCGGGCGGCGAACCTGGCGGGCGGCTCGGCGATCGCGTCCTGGGCCCCGATCAGCTGGATCTCCCGGGTCCCCGCTGCGAGGGTCGCGTCGAGCACGGCGAAGACGGAGGCGATGGTGCGTTCCAGTGCCGTCGCGGGCGCGCCCGTCGTCCACAGGTGCGCAAGGTACAGCGCCGCGGTGACATCGCCGCCCCCGTTCGGGTTGATCGGCAGCAGCGGCGTGGTCACCGCCCAGGCGCCCTCGTCCGAGACGGCCACCACCTCCAGCGACCCCTCCGGCACGTCGCCGTGAAGCACGCTGGTGACCAGGACGTGCCGCGGCCCCGTCTCGCGGACCACGTCGACCGCCGCCAGCAACTCCGTCAGCGAGTTCGTCTTACGGCTGGCGAGGAAGTCCAGCTCGAACTGGTTCGGGGTGATGATGTCCGCGCGCGGCACGACGACGTCCCGCATGTACTCCGGGATGCCTGGCCGGACGAACATCCCACGGCCGACGTCGCCCATGACCGGGTCACAGCAGTAGACCGCGTTCGGGTTGGCCGCCTTGACCTTGTCCACCGCGTCGAGGATCACCGCGCCCACCGCCGGGTCACCCTGATAGCCGGACAGCACCGCGTCGGCGCTGCCGAGGACCCCGCGATCGGCGATGCCCTCGATCACCTCGGCCACGTCCGCCGGCGCCAGCAGCGGCCCGCGCCACGCGCCGTACCCGGTGTGGTTGGAGAAGTGGACCGTCAGTACCGGCCAGACCTCGTGCCCGAGCCGCTGAAGAGGGAAGGCGGCCGCCGAGTTGCCGACGTGGCCGTAGGCGACCGAGGACTGGATGGACAGGATCTTCACCGGCTCATCATGACGGTTAACGGCGGTGCCACGCCTGCTGCCCGCCGTTTCTGTCGGATGACCCACTCCGGGTCCTCCGTCGATGACGCGCTACCGCTTGACGCCCAGGCCGGCTCGATGTTGGTGGGGAGGGCTCTGGTGGAGGATTCGGTGCTACCGGCAACCGTCCTCGGATGCCCTGCTCGGAGGATTCAAGGAGATGGACGCAACTCGATGATCGAGCGCGAGCCGGCTGGCATGACCGAGCTGACCTGAAGGCCGGCTGACTTGGTCAGCTCGCCCAGCTGGTCGAGGGTGCGCTCCCGGCCGCGGACGTAGCAGAGCATGCGCAGGTCTCCTTCGGTGTCCGGTGCACCGCCCTGGGCATCGCCGATGTGGTCCACGACGAGCACCTTTCCCGTCGCCGAGGCTGCGTCGGCGCACCGTTGCAGGATGCGAACGGCATCCTCGTCGTCCCAGTCGTGGAGGACGCCCGAGAGCACGTAGCCGCCCGCTCCGGCGGGTAGGGCATCGAAGAAGCTGCCAGCCTGGGTGCCAGCCCGGTGACCCAGGCCGGCTGAGCGAATGGCTTGTTCGGCGCGGGCCACCGGGCCGGCGAGGTCGATCACCGTCCCGCGCAGGTCGCCGTGGGCGCGCAGGATGGCGATCAGCAAGCTGGCGTTGCCGCCGCCGACGTCGACGACATGGCCAAGTGCGCCCCAGGGGTAGGCGGCAGCTACAGCGGGAGCGTCTGCCACCAGCCGGGCTCCCATCAGCGCGTCAAACGATGCTGCCCGCGCGGAGTCGGCCGACAGGTCGTCCCAGAACGAGAGGCCGAACCGGCGCGGGAACGCGGGCTCGCCGGTACGCACGGTGTGCAACAGCTCGACAAAGCACAGGTCGGCGCGCCCGACAGCACCCTCCAGATCGAGCCAGGGTCGCACTCCTCCGGGATCATCGTCACGGAGGTGCTCACCCAGGGCGGTCAGGCTGTAGGTGCCGGTCCCCGCGCGAGACAGCACACCAGCGGTCTCCAGGTGGCCCAACAGTCGCCCCAGCGCGTCCCGGTCAGCATCCACCGCTGTGGCCAGCGCCTCGGTCGTCCGCGTGCCCGCGGCGATGTGGTCGGCCAGCCGCAGCGTCGCCGCCACCCGGATGGCCATCGGCGTCACCAGGTCAGCAGCCGCCCACAGTCCCCCGCCCCACCCGCTCGTCTCCTCGGCCATGGTGCCTCCTCGCTCGACGGTTGCCTGCCTCGCCGTTACCGTTCACTGTGCTCCCGTGAGCATGTGATTGGCAGCCATCGAAGGCCGGTGTGTTTCGATGTAGTAGGAGTTGACCGCCGGCTGGCCGGTGTAGTTGGATCCAGCGCGTTGGCCACCACCGAGGGTGTCGCGTACGCCGCGGGGCAGACAGACTGGACACGGGCAGGGCCGCTGGCCGTGGGCTGCCGGCCGGTACCGCCAACCGACTCCCTGCGGGACGTCACGGATCCGCCATACCTCGGCAGAGAGAATCGCGCGGGGTACGAACACCTCGTGGCCACGCGGATCATCGAGCTCGCGCACCACGGTGACATGCACGAACTCCGCCATCACCGGGGATGGTAGCCGGCCGGCGGCTGGTGACGGCCACGATCTTCAGCTCGTCTCCTCGATCACCCGCTCGGCAGCGCAGCGTACGTCGCCGAGCAGGATCTCCATGTCGTGGCGGGTGGTGCGGTAGTTGACCACGCAGCCGCGCAGCGCGAAACGGCCGTTGATGGTCGCGTTCGACAGGTACGAGCTGCCGGCCTGCTGCAGTGCCAGCATGATCCGTTCGTTGAGGCGGTCGAGTTCCTCCTCGTCGGCCTGGGACCGCGAGCCGGCACGGGCGCCCGGCGGCAGGTAGCGGAAGCAGAAGATGGAGAGTTCGACCGGGGCGAGCAGCTCGAAGTCGTTGCTGGCGTCGACGAGCTCGGCCAGGTAGCGGGCACAGTCGAGGTTGCCCTCGATCGCTTCGCCGACGGCTCGCGAACCGGCGTGCGCCAGCGCCATCCAGACCTTGAGCGCCCGGAATCGCCGGGACAGGTCCGGGCCGTAGTCCCAGAAGGCGAAGGCCTCGGCCGGCTCGGTCTGCATCACCCGGGTGTAGTGGGCGTCCATGCTGAAGGCGGGCCGCGCCGCCTCGGGGTCGCGGTAGATGAGGCAGCCGCAGTCCGCGGGCAGGTAGAGCCACTTGTGCGGGTCGAGGGCGATCGAGTCGGCCTCCGACATGCCGTCGAAGAGCGGACGGGCCGATGGGGCGAGCCGCGCGAAGCCGCCATAGCACGCATCGACGTGCATCCACAGCCCGTACCGCCGCGCGACCGCCGCGATCTCGGCGAGCGGGTCGACCGCGCCGGTGACGACGGTGCCGGCGTTCGCCACCACGTAGAACGGTTCCGCCCCGGCGGCCCGGTCCTCCTCGATGGTGCGGACGAGTGCGTCGACGTCCATCCGGAAGCGGGCGTCCACCGGGATCTCGCGGACGTTCGCCCGCCCGATGCCGAGCAGCGCGGCGGCCTTGTGGATCGAGTGGTGGGTCTCGGTCGAGGCATAGACGCGCAGCGGCGCGGGGTGGGCGGCTGCCCCGTGGGTGGCGACCGCATCGCCGCAGTGGCGGTGTCGTGCGGCGGCGAGCGCGGTGAAGTTGGCCATCGAGCCGCCGCTCATGAACAGGCCCCCGGCACTCGGATCGCAGCCGAGCGCCTCCCTGATCCAGTCGATGGCCACGTGCTCCAGCTCGACGGGAGCCGGTGCCGATCGCCACGCGGGGAGGTTCGCGTTCAGCGCCGACGCTAGGTAGTCGGCCACTGCGGCGACCGCGGTGCCAGGTGCCGAGACGTATCCGAAGAAGCGAGGATGCCCATTGTGCCGGGTGCCGGGCACGACCACCTCGCGGAAGACCGTGAGCAGGTCGGTGAAGTCACGGCCCTCGACGGGCAGTGGCTCGGCGAGCAGCTCCTTCAGCGCTGCGGCGGAGGTTCGCGGGGCGATGGGCAGGTCCCGGAGTGAGTCGTGGTAGGCGGCTGCCCACTCGACGGCGCGTGTGCCCATGTCCCGGATCTGCTGCGCCGAAGGGTCGAGGGCGGAATCGATGCCGCGCTCGTCGGGTGAGATCGCAGTCATGGTCCGGAGGATAGTTTGGATCGTGTCCTGGCGTTCGCCCGCGCCGCGCTCACGCCGCGGAAACGACGGGCGGGATCGGCGGGACGGCTGCGGTGTCAGGGGACGTAGCGGGTCTGGCTGTATGGGTTCTTGGTGAACGCCAGCACCTTCGACGGTGTGATCGCGAAGACCAGTGCTGGGTGCGCCGCGGCGGTGTCGAGGAAGACGCCGTCGCCGACGTGGAAGACCGCGGTCGGGTGGTTCCTTGCGTCGGACAATGCCTAGAGCTACTATGCATCATAGCTCTAGGGTTATGGGCCCAGCAGGGAGGTCTCGTGAAGGTCACCAAGGATCTCGTGGCCGCCTCGGCGACGCCGATGGTGCTCGGCATCCTGGCCGACGGGGAGAGCTACGGCTACGCCATCCTCAGACGAATCAACCAGCTGTCCGGTGGAGAGCTGGACTGGACCGAGGGACTGCTCTACCCGTTGCTGCACCGGCTCGAGCGCCTCGGATATGTGGAATCGAGCTGGCAGGCGGTCACCGGGGAGCGGCGGCGCAAGTACTACCGCATCACCACCAGTGGCCTGGCTGAGCTTGCCGAGCAACGCCGCCAGTGGGACACCGTGGTGGACACGCTCAAGCAGATCTGGCTCGGCCCGGGCGATTTCAGGCCGTTGACAGCGATCCCGCTGGAGGGTCAGGCATGACAGCACCGGAGGGCCACGACAACCTGGAGGCCCAGGTCGCGCAGTGGCGTCAACATGTGCAGCGCCGCTCAGAGCTGCAGAGATCCGACGTCGAAGAGCTCGAGGATCATCTCCGGGGTTCGGTCGATGAGCTCATCGCCGCTGGGCTACGCGCCGACGAGGCGTTCCTGATCGCGGTCAAACGCATGGGAAGCGTGGACGAGCTGTCCCGCGAGTTCGCCCGGGAGCATTCCGAACGGCTGTGGAAGCAACTGGTGCTGACCGGTGAAACCGGCAGCCCGGCGGTCGACACCCCGGCGCGGCGCGACCTGATCGCGATGGCCATCTGCGCGACGGGCGCGGCAGCGTCCATCAAGGTGCCCGAGCTGTTCGGGATGAGCCTCGAAGGGAATGCCGCCTTCTACGGGCCGAACTTCAGCCTGTTCGCACTGCCCTGGCTGGCGGCCTTCCTGGCCTGGCGCCGTCGTGCCCCGAAGGCGCTGATCGGGGCGCTGCTGGCATTGTTCGCGCTCGGCGCGGTGGCGGCCAACGCCTACCCGCTCGCGAACGACTCCCAGTCGCTGGTCCTGACCAGCATCCATCTCCCCATCGCCCTGTGGATCGTGGTCGGCCTGGCCTATGTGGCCGACGATCTGCGGTCGTCGCGCCGCCGCATGGACTTCATCCGCTTCACCGGCGAATGGTTCATATACCTGGTTCTCATCGCCCTCGGCGGCGGCGTGCTGATCGCGTTCATGTCCGGGACCTTCAAGGCCATCGGGATCTCCCCGGAAGACTTCATCTCGCAGTGGCTGCTCCCCTGCGGCGTCGTGGCTGGGGTGGTGGTGGCCGGGTGGCTCGTCGAGGCCAAGCAGAGTGTCGTCGAGAACATTGCCCCGGTGCTCACGCGGCTGTTCACTCCGCTGTTCACGGCGGTGCTGCTGGCCTTCCTCGTTGCCTTCGGCTGGACCCGCGCCGGCATCGACGTCGAACGGGAGGCGCTGATCCTGTTCGACCTCCTGCTGGTCGTGGTGCTGGGGTTGCTGCTCTACTCGACCTCAGCCCGCGATCCGCTGGCTCCGCCCGGTCTGTTCGACAAGCTGCAGTTCGCCCTCGTGGTCAGCGCCCTGGCCATTGATGTGCTGGTTCTGGTGGAAATCACCGGGCGCATCACCGAGTACGGCACCACACCCAACAAGGCAGCGGCGCTCGGCGAGAACGTCGTCCTGCTGGCCAATCTCGCCTGGTCGGCATGGCTGGTGCTGGGTTTCGTCCGCCGGCACACACCGTTCGCGGCGCTCGAGCGCTGGCAGACCGGCTACCTACCGGTGTACGCCGCCTGGGCCTGGATCGTGGTCCTGGTCTTCCCTCCCTTGTTCAACTACCTCTGACCGACCGAGTCTCGACGACGTCGACGTACGGCCTAGGGTGGGCGGCATGGCAAGCGCCCCCTCTGCCGACGGCTCCGCGGCCCAGAATCCGCTCACCCTGCTCACGCTGAACGAACTCCGGCAGCGCACCAGCGTGAAGTGGCGCATGCACCCGCCCGACGTGCTCCCCCTGTGGGTCGCGGAGCAGGACGTACCCCTCGCTCCCCCCGTGGCCGACGCGCTCCGCCGCGCGATCGACCTCGGTGACACCGGTTACGCGTACGGGACGGCGTACGCCGAGGCGCTCGGCGACTTCGCCGCCCGGCGCTGGGGCTGGCACAACTTCCGCGTCGACCACACCACGGTCGTACCCGACGTGATGATGGGCATCGTCGAGGTTCTCCGGCTGGTGACCGACCCTGGAGACGCGGTGGTGGTCTGCTCCCCCGTGTACCCGCCCTTCTACGCCTTCGTCAGCCACGCCGGCCGGCAGGTCATCGAGGCCCCACTCGGACCCGACCAGCGGATGGACCTCGCCGCTCTCGACGAGGCGTTCCGCCGGGCCAGGGCCAACGGCCGCCGGCCGGCGTTCCTGATGTGCAACCCGCACAACCCGACCGGCGTCGTCCATCGCCGCGACGAGCTCGAGGCCGTCGCCGAACTGGCCGGCCGGCACGGCCTGCGGGTGATCTCCGACGAGATCCACGCCCCGCTGGTGCTCCCTGGGGCGCAATTCACCCCGTACCTCACGGTGGCCGGCGCCGAGAACGCGTTCGCCCTTACCTCCGCCTCCAAGGCGTGGAACCTCGCCGGCCTCAAGGCGGCGCTCGCGGTCGCCGGGCCGCAGGCCGCCGCCGACCTCAACCGCATGCCGGAAGAGGTCAGCCATGGGCCCAGCCACCTGGGCGTCATCGCGCACACCGCCGCGTTCCGCGCCGGCGGGCAGTGGCTCGACCTCCTCCTCGACGGCCTCGACGGCAACCGCACACTGCTGGAGTCGCTGCTGGCGAAGCACCTCCCGTCCGTCACGTACCACCGCCCCGAGGGCACCTACCTCGCCTGGCTGGACTGCAGGGGGCTGGGCATCGCCACCGAGGAGCCGGACGGCGAACCCGGCGTGGCCAGTGACCTCGCCGGACCCGCGAGGATGTTCCTTGACCGCGCCCGGGTCGCCCTCAGCTCCGGGCACGTCTTCGGCGCCGGCGGGGCAGGCTTCGTACGACTCAACTTCGCCACCTCCCCCGCGATCCTCACCGAGGCGGTCACCCGGATGGGTGGGGCAGTCGACGGGCACCACCCGTCGGCGGGCTGAGCCCTCGGTCCCAGGTGTCATGCCGCCACGACCCGCGGGCTTCAGCTCCGTACGAAGTCCTCGCCCAGCAACGCCCGGAGCCTGCTGAGGGCACGCGCGTTCTGTGTCTTGACCACTGACGCGGACACGTTGAGGATGCCGGCCACTGTTTCGACGCTGTGATCCTCCCAATGTCGGAGCACCACGATGGCCTGGTCGCGGACAGGCAGGGTGGCGAGCGCCTGCAGCAGAGCGACATGCAGTTCCACGGTGTCGTCGGGCCGTTGGTGCGGCGCCTCGGGCAGCTCGGCGAGCACAAGTTCGGAGTCGCTGCGCCGCTTCTTCTGGTCGAAGACGGCGTTCATCAGGACGCGTCGGCTGTACGCGTCGAGGTTCGCGGTACGCCGGATCCTGCCCCACGTCGCGTACATCTTCGCGAAGGTGACCTGGGTCAGGTCCTGGGCGAGGTGCCAGTCGCGGCACATCAGGTAGGCGGTACGCCGCAGCCTCGGCGCGGTGGCCTCCACGAACGCGGTGAACTCCGCCTGCCGGGCGGTTTGCTCGCGCCGCCGGGCCGCGCCCCACCGGACCACCAGGACGTGCTTGGTTCGGGGCGATCCGGCGGCGGGGGTGGTCAGGGTGTCTGCCATCACCTGGCCGCCCACGCGTTCGTGCCGCGAGGGCATTCGCTGCCGAGGATTTCGTCGACTCCGGGCATCCGCCCGACGCGAGCCGCCAGGCTGGGGTACTGCGACCGTCCGGCCAGCTTGAGCCGGAACGACTCCGGAAGCATGCTCGCCTGGACGGCGGCGACGAGCTGCGGCGCGTCTTCGAATTGCTTCTGGTACTTGGCGAGGGCCTGTTCGCGGCTCTCGAACATGATGGTCCGGACTGCCGGATCCGCCTCCAGTGCCTGGTTCACCGCGCTGGTCTGCTGATCGGTGATGTCCATTGCCAGGAAGATCGAAACATCGGTTGCGGTGCCCCCGGCCGGGGACTCGCACGCCGGGTTCACCAGCATCGCAAATCCCGCGGGCACCCTCGCTGGTGACGCCGACCGTTGCGGCGATGTCGCCACGTTCACCACCCCCAGCGCCGCGATGGTGGCCAGGCCCGCCACACCCGCTGCCGCCAGCCGGTGTCGGCGGCGGCGCAGGCTGGTGCCGGTGGCCATGGCTTGGCCGGCCAGGTCACCCGTCGGCGGCTCGGGCTCGTCAGCCACCGCGCGGTCGAAGAGTAGCCGCAGGTTCTGATCCAAGGTTCACTCCCGTGCTCCGGTGGACTCCCACCTGTGATGACTGGTTGGGACACCGAATCGGTGACATCGACGAGAGAACGGGCGGCGACTGCGTCGGCGGGAACGGGTCCCGTACGGGTGAACGCTCGGTTCCGGCCACGTCCTGGCAGGTTGGCACGAGACGCCGGTGCCCCGAGCGTGAAGGTCAACGCTCGGGGCACCGGGCTCAGTGGCGGTGTCTCAGGGCATCATGCGGCGAACTGGAACAGCGCGGTGTGGGCCACCGCTGGTCCCTCCCCGAGTTCGACCCGCAGCTTCTGGCAGGTGCCGGCGTACGTCTTCGGCGTCTTCCAGTTGACCTGGTAGTACCCGTTGCCCAGGTTCTGCAGCCCGGAGGCGTCGCTGGCGTACTCCTCGATCGCGGCGAGGGTCCTGGCCGTGGCACAGTCGGCCGTTACGACGCTCAGCGGCGCCGCCGCCAGGTTCGTCACCGGGGCGCCGGTGGCGTCTGTGAGCCGCCACTTGATCGGGATCGCCTGCCCGGCCTTCGCCTTGTTGAACCCGTCGCCATTCTTCACGGGCGCGCTGAACCCGTCGAAGACGTACGCGGTGGTGTAGCCGACCGATACCGGCGCGGCGAGGTTGCCGGCCTTGTCCACGGCTCCCGCGCAGGTCACCGTGTAGACGCCGACCCCAGCGGCGGTGCCACCGGTGACGGTCAGCGTCGCCTCGGTCGCCACCCCGGATCCCTCGTCCACCGTCCGGCAGCCCGCGGTGGGCACCGCCTTCAGGTGGTAGACGCCGCCGTCGGCGACGCCGGTGACACTCACCTGCGGGGGCACCGCGTCCGGCCCGTGCCAGTCCACGGTCAGCGTCCGCTCAGTGCCCTCGGCCACGGCTCGGCCGACGTGGTCCTGCACCAGCTCGTCGACGACGACCGTTACCTTGCCGGAGCGCTTCTCCCCGGCGAACCGGAACGTTGTCGCCAGCGGCGCGTTCTCCAGCGGGTGCCCGACCGGCGCCCGCCGGGAGACGGCCGTCCACCGCCCACCGACCGGGTCGCCGTCCGGTGTCGTCACTGTCAGGCCGTCCAGCACCTGGTTCGCCCGCATCGGCTGGGTGAACGTGACAGTCAGCCCGTCCTGGTCGGCCTCGACCTTGTCCACCTCGGCGAGGTCGGCGCGGACGAGGTTGACGTTGACGTCGGTGTGTGGCGGCAGCACCCTCAGCACCCGAGACTCGGTCGGCAGGTAGCCGTCCTCGGTGTAGACGACCTTCCACCAGCCCTCGGGCACGTCCCAGCCGTACCGACCGTCGGTGGTGGTGCTTTGCGGGTTGGTCTGGTCGAACTCCTCGGCCCGCCACACCGACCAGGGGCCGGCCGACGAGGGTGCCTGCAGCAGGGTCGCGGTCACCCCCTCGACACGCCGGTCCTCCAGCCCCTCGTAGGCGAAGCCCGACGGGTCGTGGGTCCAGGTGATGTCGGTGAGACGGTTGATGGGTGCACTCACGTCGGTCTCGCGGGGGCATTGCGGATCCTGCGCGATCTCACGGCGAAGATGGTCGATCCCCTCGCCGAGGTCGTACTCGATGAGCTTTCCCATCACCCACGGCGCGGCCCACATCGCGAAGGCCGACAGCCCGAACGTCGCCGGAGTGAGAAACAGCCCCGCGAACCATGTGACGTCGGAGAACACGTCGTACATGAGCGCCTGCCGGGCGAGGATCTGCGCCCGGTCGCGGTAGATGTTCGCCAGCTCGGCATCGTGGCACTGGGCGGCCATGTCGAACAGCTGCTCGATGGACCTGTACTTCCCCCCGCTCTCGGCAAAGCCGTACATCTGATCGGCGTTGGTGACGTTGACGAACAGCATCTCGAACCCGAACCGGGCGGCGCCGTCGATGAACCCCAGGGTGGCGAGCGTCTTCGTCAGCGCGGTCGGCTCGGCCTCCCGCAGTGACGTGAGGTCCACGATTGCCGCCATCGACGCGTTCCAGCTGTGCCGTTTCGAGATCACGTCAGGTGATTCGCCGACGAGCAGGGCCTCGAAGGCCCGCACCCCTGCCGCGCCGGCCCGCCGCGCGGCGGCGTCGCTCGGCTCGTACCGCTGGAGCCTGGTCACCGTCATCGTGACCGTGGCCCGGGCGTTCGGCCCGAGCCTCGGGGTCGGAGCGGTGAACGACTGCGTCACCGTGGACCCGTTGACGACCGGCTCGGAGAGTGTGACGTTGTCGGAGTCGAACAGCGTCTCCGGCGTGTCCGGCCGCGGCGGTACGGGCAGCACCGGCCGACTGATCACCGGCTCGAAGTCGATGAAGACATCCCCGAGCTGGGTGAGAGTCGGGTTCAGCACCGCTCGGTACGTGTGCCGTTCACCAGGGACCACCGCCAGCGCACCACTGATCCTGCCGACCCGTGCCGACGCGTTGCTCACCTCGCCGGTGAACCGCGCCGTCACGGTGACGGGCTGCCCCGACGCATAGGTGTACGGGAACCGGGCCACCCCTTCGGCTGGTCGGAAGGTGATCACCCGGCCACCGGTCTGCTGGATCGTCACCGACTCGATCACCGCGGCGTGCGGGTCCACCACCACGTCGACCGACTGCGACACCAGGAGACGGTCGGGCGTCGACACCTCCGCACGCAGGACGTGCCGGCTGACCTCGTCCCCGGCGACACCGAGGTCGAGGCGCGCGCGCCACAGGCCGCCGGAGGTGGCAGTGGTCCGGGTGACCTCCTGCCCGCCGTCGCGGACGACGACCTCCGCGCCCGCCGGAGCCCGGCCCGACACCGGCACCTGGCCGTCCGGGCTGGCGCCAGAGGTGGCGATGCTGACGTAGCCGGAGAACGCGAGGACGGAGCCCAGTGTCTCCGTGCCGCTGCGCCCGGTCACCGAGACCGGGAAGGCCAGACCAGCGCCACCCGACTGCGGCGTACGGGCGAAGATCCGCACCGTCCGGGATTCGGCGGCGGCCAACGGCACGACCAGCGTCCGGCCGTCCTCGACGGTGAAGTCGGTGAGCGCGTCGTCGCGGAGCACCTGCTCCACGGTCACCCCGTCCGGTAGGCCGACCCGGACCGTGCCGTGGTCGGTCGCGTCCGCGTAGACGATCTGGGCGCGCAGCTCCGCCAGGCCGCCGGGAACGACCTCCTCGTCGACGATGACCAGTCCAGACCGTGCGTCGAGGAGTCTGCTGCCCGACGACAGGCGCAGCTCGCCAAGGTCGGTGATCCGGCCGGCGACCGCCTGCACCTGTCGCTGGAGCCGGCGTTCGCCCCCGACGTTCACCGTCAGCGTGTACGTGCCGGCGGCCGGGGCGCTCACCGACAGGTCGGAACCCGCGGCCTGGGTCGCGAAGGCTACCGGGCCGGCCAGCGAAACCTGGTACCGGCCGGTGAACGGGGTGCCGTTCGGCTCGAGAATCCGGGCGGTGAACCGGGCCTGCTCCTCCAGGGTGACGTTCAGCGGGATCTCGTCCGTGCCTGAGGTAAGGGCCTCCGCGCACCCGGTCGGCAGGCCGGATCGGATGCCGTCGGCGCAGAACCGGACCGGGGTGTTGGGCGGCGCCGACACGGTCATGTGCTCGACCGCGGGGAGGCTTCTCGTGCCCCACGTCAGCTTGGCCCGGAACAGGTCCGCGGTGTTCCAGTCGAGTTCCTGTCGGACCGGCTCCGCGTCGAGCAGCTTCACGGTCAGCGACGGAGCGAAGGCGAAGCCGTCCGGTGTCGGCACCACGATGTGTACCGGTGCCGGCGGCTCGGAACCGACCATCACCTCGGCCTCCTGGACGCTGACCCCCGCCGTCCGCACCTGGGTGGCCGTCCCGATGCCGCCGAGCACCTCCACGCTCCAGGTGCCATCGGCCCCGGACTTCGTGGCGTACGAGAGCCCGGTTCCGTGCAGCGCCTGGCTGACCTGGAGCTGCACGTACGGCACTGGCCTGCCGTCGGGCGTCTTCGTCGTGCCGGTAAGGCGCGCCTTGGGCAGTGCGGTCGCGACAAGCTGGAACTCGTTGTCCCCTGCCGTCAGGGTGAGCTCCCGCGACGGCCGCTCGCCAAGCCCTTGGGCCGCGAGGACGTCGGCCGGCAGGTCGGCGGTGGCCGTCACCCGGCTGGCCGCGTCGAGGCCGGTGAAGATCGCCCGGCCCCGACTGTCGGTGGTCCCGGCGCGCGGGCCGGACGGAGTGTCCAGCGTGATCCGGGTACCGGTCATCGGGAATCCATCGGCACGCTTCGCGAACACCGTCGCCGTCGCCGGCACGCTCGGCCCGAGCGGCAGGTCGATCACCTGCCCCGAGCCGACCTCCACGTCGCGCCGGGGCGTGCCGGCCAGACCGTCGGTGCGGGTGGTGGTGATCTGGTGGTCGGCGGCGGGCGCGACGGGGATCTCGGTGAGCCCGTTCCTGTCCAGCACCCGCAGTGTCCCGCTGTGCGTGGCGTCGCTCCACACCTGCAGCCGGACGCCCGCCGGCTCGCCGCCGGTCGCCTTGACGTCCGCTCGCAGAAGGCCGCCGACCTGGGCCGGTAGCCCGCTCGCCGGCCGGTCGAGGGTGTTGCCGACGCCGTCGCCGAGGTGCAGCACGGCGGAGGTCACCGCCAGCACGCCGGTGGCCACCGGCCAGGAACCGGTGTACGTGCCGGGCTCCTGCTCCTGCAGCTCGATGCGGATCCGTTCGGCGGGGTTGTCCGCCGTCCGGACGGTCAGGTCGGCGGAGGCGGCGAAGCCCGCCGCGCCGACGAGGGCGAAGGCCGCCGCGCGCCCCGGGGCGAGGTACGCCGTCCCGGTGACCCGCGGCCAGTTCCACGCCGCCTCGCTGACCGACATCGCCGCCGTACGTACGGTGGCGTCCTTGGTGAGGGGGAACTCCTCGGCGCCGCGCAGCAGCGCGACCGCGTAGCGGTAGGAGGTGTCGGCGGCCACGGCGTTGTCCACGTACGTGTTCGCGTCGGCCGCCAGGTCGGCGAGCTTGACGCCGTCACGCAGGACCCGGTAGCCGGTCACACCGGTCGCGTTGGACCGCTCCCACTGCAGACGGACCCGGGCGCCCGGCCCGGCGAGCGCGGAAAGCGGTGCGTCGCCCGGCGGCAGGTCGTCGCGCAGCGTCACGCTGACGGCCAGTGGGGCCGAGGCGCGTCCCGCGGCGTCCTTGGCCACGACTGCGATCTGCACGGTCGCACCCGCAGCGAGATCCGACAGGACCGCCTGGGTGGTGGGCGCGTCCACCGTGGTCGCCGCCGCGCCGTCGGCGCTGACCTCGTACGCCGTCACGGTGCCCGACGCCGCCGGCCACTTGACCGTCACGGTCGTCGTACCGGGCTCGGCAGTGAGCGTGGCCCCTTCGGGCCAGGTCGGCGCCGGCAGGTCGGCGGGCACCGAGCGGTAGAGGTGCGACGGCTGCGGCGCTTCCGTACGTGGTGCCACGAACGCTGTGCTCGCTGAGAGGAAGCCGAGCACGCTGCCGTCGCCGCTGACCGCCGGGGCGTACGCGGCGTCGGGGTAGCGCGCTTCGGCGGACAGCGGTTCGGCGATCCGGCCGTCCAGGCCGGGGCTGGCCAACCGCGCCGCCTGTCCCGCCCGGACTGGCTGGGCCCACAGCGCACCCGCGCGGACGAAGGCGACGGTGCCGCCGTCGGCGCTCAGCCGGGCGTCCGTGGGCGGATCTGCGGGGCCGAACTCGACGTCGCCGGAGACGTACGGCACCGGATTGGCCGGGGTCAGCGTGACGTCGGCCGGTGGACCGGCCGCCAGGTCGGCCACGACGACGCCGGCACCGGCTTTGCCGAACGCGGTACGCCGCCCGGTGTGGTCCAGGTTCGGCACCCAGGCCGCCTGCTGGGCGCCGGTCAGTTCCCGGTCGCCGGTCATCCGGTCCCCGGTGGCCGCCTTGAACCGCAGCATGACCGGCGTGGAGTCCCGGTAGGCGTTGACCGCCAGCACCGCCCCGTCCCCGGAGAGGGCGAACCCGCGCACCTCCGGCTCGGCGTCGGCGGGGTTTCGGCCCGGGGCCACCAGGTCTTCCGGACCGACGATCCGTACGGCCGGTGCGGTATCGGCCGCCAGAGTCGCCACCAGCACCCCCTCGGGGCTGGTGACCCCGGCGTACTTCGGCAGCGGCAACGCGACCTCGGCCGCCAGCCGCCTGCCGTCCTCGCTGAGCGCGATCCCGGTGAGCGCATGCCGGGAGGCCGGTACGCCCAGGTCCGGAACCGGCACCCAGGTCGTCGCCCTGGTCAGCCGGTCGCGGACGAAGATCGCCGAACTGATGTTCGGGTCAACGTCGACAGGGAGGTGCAGTTCGGCCGCGTCGTTGCCGGTGGCGAGGAAGGCCACCGTACGGCCGTTGCCGCTGACCGCGACCGCCGCCACCCGTGGTACCGGCTGGCCCTCCAGGTCGAGGCCGACGGTCTCCTTCGCGCCGGTCTGGAAGTTGGTCGCCACGAGGAGCGGAGAGTCGTCGCCGTGCGGGGACAGGTGCACCGCCGTGGTGCCGTCGGCCGACAGCGCCAGCAGCGCGTCGGTGAACTCGACGTCGGGCACCTCCGTGACGCTGTCGACCCGGTAGACGCGCGGCAGCGGAGCAGCGGCATCGGCGGCGAACGCTACCGGCACGCCGGCGGCCTGGGCGGCAAGGGTGACGGTCAGCGTCGCGCCGGCGACGCGGCGCAACACAGGTGGCGGGCGGAAACGAGTACGCATGGTCGCTCCTTGAGGTGCTTCGGGGTCGCGCTGACCGTGCCGAACTCGATTAGGGAATGGCTTGGCGCCGGCTTGCGGTCCACACCGGGCGGGAGGGGGACCTCGACGCGGTCCGACTGCCTGCCGGCAGCTCCGCGCTCACCCGCTGACCCGCTCACCGCGTCGGCCACGGGTCCTGACGACGAATCCCGGCCCGCTGCGTCGCTGAGCCGACCGCAGGTCCTAGTAGCGTCCAAGTCGCCGATGGCACCGTTCCGTGATGGCACAGTATGAGGTCCCCACCCCGAGCACACTGCTGCTGCGCATGGTAGGACCGGAGCGGGCTGCCGCCGCGCTGCGGATGTTGGATGAGTGCCTGCCTGCGGCAGTAGCGCCCACAGCGGGCGACTTCCGCGTTGCCACCCTCTCCGACGTCTCCAGCGACACCTCGATGGCACCGCTTGCCGCGTGCGTCGTCCATCACCAGCTGATCGAGCCGGCGGCATGGATCGCCCGGTTTGCGGTTTCGCTACCGTTCCGCCGGCGCGGACTGGGTCGGCGGCTGCTCGCCGAGCTCTCAAGGGCCCTGCAGGCAGAGGGGGCACAGCGCCTGTGGATACGGGCCAGCGACAAGCACCCGGCGGTGCACGCGCTCCTCGCTGGCACCGGGTTTGTGGTCTGTACGGCAGACCCGATCGGCGAGTTCCCAGCGGGCCTCCGCGCCAGCGAGGATGACCCCGAGGCCGCGTGGTGGGTGCGCGAGCTCTGAGAGGGGAGGCGGGATGGGCGTGCCTGAGCTTGCCGCACCCCGGGCGGCGGAGCTGGACTTCCGCGTCCTCGGCCCGCTGACGGTCACCGGCCCTGACGGTGCGGAGCTGCACCTCGGCACTCGCAAGCAACGCGCCGTGCTGGCGTTGCTGACGCTGGAGGCGGGACGGGTCGTATCGCTGGATGGCATCATCGCGGGTCTGTGGTCGGATGAGGCGCCGTCGAGCGCCACCGGCACGCTGCAGGCGTACATCTCGCAGCTGCGGCGCGTCCTCGAGCCACACCGTTCACCGCGGACCGCGCCCACCGTGCTGCTCACCCGGGAACCGGGCTATCTGCTCGCGGTGCGGCCGGACCAGGTGGACGCCGTAAGGTTCGAGACGCAGGTCGAGGCCGGCCGAGCCGCGCTTGCTGCGGACCTGCCGGCGGAGGCGGAACGGCTGCTCACCATCGCGTTGGAACAGTGGCGCGGCGAGCCGCTGCTCGAGTTCGCGGACGAGGCTTTTGCGATGCCGGTGATCACCCGGCTGACCGCGCTGCGCCGGGATGCCACCGAGGACCTCATCGAAGCCCAACTCGGCCTGGCCCGCAATGCGCAGGCAGCCGCACAGGCCCGGGTGGTGCTGCGGCAGGACCCGTTCCGAGAGCGGTCGTGGGCCCAGCTCATGTTGGCGCTGTACCGGGACGGCCGGCAGGCCGAGGCACTCGAGGCGTTCCGTGAGGCACGCGCGATCCTGGATGAGCAGCTGGGCCTGCCGCCGGGCCCACAGCTACAGGCGCTCGAGCGGGCGATCCTGCGTCAGGATGCCGAGCTGGCGCCTACCCCTCGCCCGGCCGCGCCCTCAACGGTCCCCGCCCCACCCTCCGTGCTGGACGCCCAGTCGGCTCCGGACCCCAGAGACGCCGGGGCGCAGCCGGCTGACGACCTGGGCGGTATGCGTGCGGTTGGCCCGGCGGCGACGGCGAAGATGGTGGGCCGCGGTCCGCAGCTCGAGTTGATCGGCGACCGCCTCACGGCGGCGACCCGGGGCCGCGGCGGACTGCTCTTCGTCGCCGGCGGAGCCGGAGTCGGCAAGACCTTTCTCACCGAACGCGTGGTCGAGCGAGCAACGGCGGTGGGGATGGTGGTCGCCTGGAGTCGTTGTGTGGAGGGGAGCAACACCCCCGCATTCTGGCCATGGATCCAGCTGTTGCACGCGGTGCCGCCGAGCCCCGATTCGGAGCGCCTTCTCGCCGCGCTGACCGGGGTCGCGGAGTCGCGGCAGCCGGCGGGGGATCCGGACGCGGCACGGTTTCACCTCTATGAGGCCGTGGCTGGGCTGCTGCGCACGGTAGCGCAGCGGCAGCCCGTGCTGCTGGTCGTCGACGACGTGCACAGCGCGGACGCCGCCTCGCTGCGGCTGCTGACCCATCTCGGCGGCACCCTGAGTCGGCTGCCGATTCTGGTCCTCGCCACCATGCGGGCAGAGCCGGGCGACCATGCCCAGCCGTTGCGCGAGACGCTCGGAGCCCTGGCGAACGAGCGGGGCGTGGAGCGGGTGACGCTGCAGCCGTTCTCGGCAACCGACGTGCGCGACTACCTGCGAGTGGGTGGGGCGGAGCCCGACCCCGTCGTCGTCGCCGCGCTGCACGAGCGGACCGGCGGAAACCCGTTCTATCTCAGGGAGCTGCTGCGACTGCTGGCCAGCGAGCACCCCGGTGGCTGGAGTAGCCGGGAGGCGGTCGCGGAGTCCACGGTGCCCGAGAGCGTGCGCGACGTCATCGGGCGGCGGATCGCCCGGATGCCCGAAGAAACCCAGGCCCTCCTGCGCGCTGCCGCCGTCATCGGACGCGACGTCGACACGGTGCTGCTGGAGAGCGCCGCGGCTCTGGACTACGAACGGGTGCTCAGCCTGCTCGAACCGGCCGTCGCGAGCGGCCTGCTGGTCGAGTCGCCCGACGGCTGGAACTACCGGTTCGCCCACTCCCTGGTCCGCGACGCCCTCTACGCGGAACTGAGCCGCTTGCAGCGGGCGCGCGTCCATCGGCGTATCGGCGAGGCGCTCGAGAGCCTGCACCGGGCCGGTGATCCGGTCACGACCGGGCTACTCGCCCACCACTTCGCCGCCGCCGCCCGGATCGGGGCCGCGGCGAAGGCGGTCAGCTACGCGCGGCGCGCCGCCGAGCTGGCCGAGGCTCAGCTCGCCTACGACGAGGCGGTGGAGTTCCTCACCATCGCCCTGTCCGCGCTCGACCCCACGACCGCGGACGCGGCAAAGCGTCGCTGCGAGCTGATGGTGCAGCTGGGTAAGGCCAGACGGCTCGCCGGCGATGTCGTGAGCGCACGCGCCGCGCTGGACGAGGCGGTCGCGCTCGGCGCCCGGCTCGGCGACGACTCGTTGGTGATCGACGCGGCTACCGTCTTCGGCGGCGTGACGCTCTGGAACTGGCGGCCCTACGGGCAGGTGGACGAGCGCATGGTGGCGATCCTGGAGGACCAGGTCGGCCGACTCGACCCGGCCGACCACCTACGTCGTGCCATGCTGCTCGGCACGCTCGGCGTGGAGCTGTTCTACGGCGAACGACGCAACGAGGGGGAACGGTTCGCCGAGGAGGCGGTCGAGCTCGCTAACCGGTACGGTGACGCGGAACTACGGGCGCGTACCCTCAACAACTACCTGGTAGCCGCCGCCTGGATCCCGGACCGCCACGACCAACGGCTGGCCGCGGTGAACGAGATGCTTGCCCTTGGTCCCCTGCCTTGGCGGGTGGAGATCGTGGCCCGGCTGCACCGCATGATCCTGTTGATGTCCCGGGGCGACCTCGGCGCGTACGACATCGACCTGGCGCGGTGCCAGCACCTGTTGACGGAGATCCGCGTGCCCGAGCTGGCTGCCTACGTCAGCTACGCCACCGCGGGGCGGGCCATCCTCGATGGGCGTTGGGCCGGGGCCGAGCGGTTGGTCGAGGACGCCTTCACCGAGCAGCAGCGGACGAACATCTGGGGCGGGCAATGGATGAGACTCGTGCTGCTCTACACCGGCCGCCGCTGGCAGGGCCGGCCCGGCGAGCTGCTCGATGAACTGGTCATCCGGGCCGACGAGCCGGAGCTGGAACTGCTGCGCCCCACCGCGGTCCTGGCGGCCTGCGAATCGGGCGACGAGGCGCTCGCCGGGAAGCTGCTGGACACATGGGGCTGGACGATCCGCCGCGACTGGTCATGGGACATCGTGACGTACCAATGGGCTCTGATCGCCGCTCGGCTCGGCGCACCGGACCCGGCTCGCCTCTACGAGATCCTCTCCCCGTTCGCCGACCGGTTCGTCGGCGTCGGCTCCGGCGGCGCCACGTGGGGCTCGAACCACTACGCGCTCGCCGAGCTCGCGCACCGGCTAAACCGACCCGAGCAGGCAGGTGCGCACGCGCGCGCCGCGCTCGCCGCACATCGGCGGCTGGGCGTGGCACACCTCATCGAGGCGAGCCTCGACCAAGCGGCGCGAATCGCTGCCTGATCGCGGCCGCATCGGCCAGGCCACGTCCGGATCCCGTGGGCCGCCGGGTCGCTTGGACCCCACTTGAACGCCGGTCCATGCGGGGGCCAAATCCGCCCCAAGCACCGGCTGACACCGTCAGGTCATCCGGCGCCCAGCCCATGGGCGCCCTGCCCATGAGGAGCCAACGGTGCGTACGTTAGTCGACACCGTCGCCTTGGCCGGGCGGGTCCGTGGACCCGTGCTGCGGACCGGCGACGACGGTTTCACCGCTGAGATCGCCGGGTTCGACCTGGCCATCGTCCACCGACCGGACGTCGTGGTGGGAGCCACGAACGCCGGCGACGTGGCCGCGGCGGTCAGCTGGGCCGTTGAGCAGGGCCTGGCGGTCGCCGTCCAGTCGACCGGTCACGGCCAGCTGACGGCCATTGACGGCGGTATGTTGATCACCACGCGGCGACTTGACGAGGTTCGGATCGACCCGGTCGCCCGGCGGGCCAGAGTGGGTGCCGGCGTACGGTGGCAGCGCGTGATCGACGCGGCAGCCGAGCACGGCCTGGCCCCGCTCAACGGGTCATCCTCCGGGGTGGGCGTGGTCGGTTACACCCTCGGCGGCGGTGTCCCTGTCCTGGCCCGTGGCTACGGCTTCGCCGCCGACCACGTCCGGTCGATCGAGCTGGTGACCGCGGATGGAGTCGTTCGGACGGCCGACGCGGACAACGAGCCGGACCTGTTCTGGGCACTGCGTGGAGCGGGCCGGATCGGCTTCGGCGTCGTGACCGCGATCGAGTTCGATCTGGTTCCGGTGCGCAGCCTGTACGGCGGCGGCATCTTCTACCCGGCGAGCGCCACGGCGGACGTGCTGCACGCGTTCCGGACCTGGGCCCCGGCGCTGTCCGAGCAGACGACGACGTCCATCGCCCTGCTCCGCCTGCCCGACCTTCCGCAACTGCCCGCGCCGCTACGCGGGCGGTTCGTGGTCCATCTGCGGATAGCGCACCTGGGCAGCGTCGAGGAGGGTGAGCGCATGCTGGCTCCGATGCGAGCGGCGGCACCGGCGCTGATCGACGCCGTGGCAGAGATGCCCTACACCGCCGTCGATGCCATCCACTCCGACCCCACCGATCCGATGCCAATGCACCCGGCCGGCATCGTGTTGCGGCATCTGCCCGCCGAGGCGGTGGACGCGCTGATCGCGGTGGCCGGACCGCACGTGGAGGTGCCGCTCGCGATGGTGGAGCTGCGGCTCCTCGGCGGCGCCCTGGCGCGGCCAGCGGCGGTGCCCAACGCCGTGAGCGGCCGCGGTGGGGCCTTCTCGCTGCTGGGAATCGGACCGCTGCTGCCCGGTCTCGAGCAGGTCGTGCCGGCCGTCGTGCGCAGCGTCCTCGACGCCCTCGAGCCGTTCGCCGCGCCCGATGTCGCCCTGGCCAACTTCCAGGGATCCTTGGAGGCCACCGCCGGGCCTTACGGTCTCTGGTCCGGGGCGGACGCCGAACGGCTCAGCGAGATCAAGGAGAGGTACGACCCGGCCGGGATGTTCGGAGCGGGGCAACGAAGCGGCGTGCATTCGCTGCCGTCGGGTGCGGCTGTGTGAGGCCGGCGGCGGCACCCACTCTGACCTGCGAAGATGGAGGGCCGCAGGTCGGGGTGGGTGCCGTTCGGTTCACATCGGTGGCGCTGGCGCCTCGGGTGGCTTGCCCCGCGCCCGTCGCGCGTCGGCGAGCGCAACCCCGGTCAGCACGAGTCCGGCCGCGGCCAGCGCGCCTAACGGCGGTGCCCAGAGCAGTGCGGGCACGAGCACGAGCAGCAGCCCGATGGCGACCAGGCGGGACGGGGAGACCCGGTTGAACACCTCGCGTTCGAACCGGGAGCGGCCCACCATGTAGAGCGCCGGTCCGCCGAGGATCACCGCGAGCCAGGTAACCGGAGTGTGCCCGGTGGGATGAGCGATCACCAGTTCGAAGCCGATCGCGCTGATGATCACACCGGATGTTATGAACAGGTGTGAATCGGCCGCGGACGAGCCGATGCGGGCCGGCCGACGGCTCTGCCGGACCGCCTCAGCGAGGATCTGGCCGGCCCGGTAGAAGTAGATCCGCCAAATCAGTACCGACACCACGATGGTGACCGCGAAGGCGACTGCCGACGCCCGACTCCGCTCACCGTTTGCATAGGTCAAGCCGGTGACCAGGACCGCCTCGCCCAGGGCCACGAGGAAGAACTGCTGGTAGCGCTCGGCCAGGTGCTCACCCGCGATGGACCACTTGCCGGGGACCGAACGCCCAAGGCCGGGAACCGGCCAGCCGGACCGGTAGGCCACATACTCGATACCCAGGGCCGGCAGCCAGAAGATCAACCGGGTTCCCGCCCACGCGAAGAAAACGCCAAGGATCCACAAGCTCGCCATCGCCAAGTGCGTGATCAGCATTCTCAGCTCGAGCCGCTGCCGCTCGTGGCCCCGAAGCGCGATCGCGAGCAGCAGTGGTCTGCTGAGCTGGGCGATCAGGTAACCGGCCACGAACGAATCCGCATTGGTGCTGAAAGCGCGGGGCGCCGCCACCCCCATCACCATGCTGGCCACCAGCGTCACCAGCACGATGAGCTGCACGACCGGCTGGTAGGGATCGTAGCGGCTGGTGGTCCACGCGGTCGACTGCCAGACCGCCCAGAGGACGAGCAGCAGGAACGCGGTCTTGGCGGCGCCAGCGAAGACCGCCTCGGGCTGGTGTATGGCGGCCCTGCCGGTAAGGTCCTCCACCGCCCGGTCCACCACCCGCGTCAGCGCGAAGACGAACACCAGATCGAAGAACAGTTCCAGGAACGACGCCCGTCGTGTCGCCTCGCCCTTGTGCAGCAGGCTGCTCGGATCTTCCGGCCACATGGTCCACCCGTCCGCGGTGTACGCCGCTCATGCAGTCTTAGCGCACCTGTTGGAAGGGCGCGGCCACAACCGGCAAATGCCCGGCAGCCTGCGCCGTGAACTGGCAGCCGGATCAGTGCCAGTCGCTGATCTGCACATCCCGCGGCGCCGGTGCACCCTCGCCGCTCTCCACCAGGGACTTCAGGCTCATCAGGAACGATCCCCACTTGGTGCTGCAGTGGTGCATGAACTCCACCGGCTCCTTCCAGCCCTGGTGCTTGAACAGCACGATCGTGTAGTCGCCGTCCTGGCGGAGGTCCCAGTCGATCGTGGTGCCGATCCACTCCTCGGGGCCGTCGACCACCCGCCACGCCACCCGCTCGGACCGCCGCAGCTCGACGACCTCCATGTCGAAGCCACCGGGCGGAAACCGGAACTCGAGGATGCCGCCGACCTCGCCACTGCCCTTTGTGTCGTCGGTCCACCAGCCGGCGAGGCCCTCGACGGTCGTCAGCGCGTCGTACACCTTCTCCGGCGTCGGGGTCTTGACCCCGACCCGGTGCAGGATGTCCACCATCTCGGCTCTCCTTGATCTCGTCAGTCTCGTTGTCAACCCTGTTGGGTGCGCTGAATCGCCTCGGCGATCCGCTTGATCCGTTGCAGCCGGGCATCCCACGCCGACCCGACCGAGGCCAGCTGGGCCACCGCGCGGGCCAACTGGGCATCGTCCACCCGGTACCGCTTCTCCCGGCCGGCTGGCGTCGCCCGGACCAGGCCGACCCGGTCAAGGACGCCGAGGTGCTTGGCCACCGCCTGACGGGTGACCGGCATCTGCTGACTCAGCGTGGTCGCGGTGCCGTCGCCCTCGATGAGCAACAGGTCGAGCATCCGGCGCCGGGTCGGATCCCCGATCGCCGACCAGAGGTCGTCGTCGACCTTCTCGGCCACCTCGGTGCTCATGGCCGCACCCGCAGCGTCGTGATGTACGGCGCCAGCCGCGGCAGATAGAAGTCCCAGCCGGTGAGGTGCTCCCGGTACTGCTGTTCCAGGGTGGCGACCTCCCAGCCCATCTCACGGAAGCCGGTCTCGGTCATCTTGAGCAACGTCCCACGGCCCGACGGGGTCAGCTCGAAGGTGACCAGCAGCGAATTGCCCTCCGCCGCGACCTCGCCGGCCAGGTGCGTCCACCGGAACGCGAACGTCCACGGCGGTCGCGCGTCGACGACGGTGAACGGCACCACCGCCCCGCCGGCGTCGGGGTCGCCGAAGACGATCTCCCCCGCCGACCCGGGCGTCGGGTCGTACCGGGCGTCGTCCGGCCACCACTGCTTGAGGTGCTCGGGGCTGCTCACCACCTCGAAGACGATCTCGGGCGACGCCTCGACGTAGATCTCGCGCTCGATGGTGCCGAACTCCATGACGCCTCCTGCCTCCTGCAACGTTTGGTTGCGCATGACAGTATCCGCAAAACCAGCCTCGCGCAACCATAAGTTGCGCTTCGCCGAAGGCCCGGGGGCCCGGTGGCTCGCATGGCCGATGCCGGGTCGGGTATGCCAGCGCCCTGACCACGGGTCGGGACCTGAGGCGGCGGGGGTGACCATGGGACGCTACGACGACGAGGTGACCGGGCTGGCAGCGTCGCTGGCCGACCCGGGTGACCTGGACGTCCTGCTGGATCGGATCGGAGACGCCCGGGTGGTGATGCTCGGCGAGGCGACCCACGGCACGCACGAGTTCTACACCTGGCGCGCGGCGATCAGCCGGCGGCTGATCGAGGAGAAGGGCTTCTCGTTCGTCGCCGTGGAGGGCGACTGGCCCGACTGCGACCGGGTGGACCGCAGCGTCCACTGCCAGGCCGGCGCGCCCGGCGACCCACGGAACGCGCTCGCCACCTTCGAGCGCTGGCCGACCTGGATGTGGGCCAACGAGGAGGTCATCGACTTCACCCGCTGGCTGCGTACCCGCAACGCGGGGGTGGACGAGCCGGACCGCGCCGGGTTCCACGGCCTGGACGTGTACTCGCTGTGGGAGTCGCTGCGCGAGATCATCACCTGGCTGCAGGAGCACGACCCGGAGCAGGTGCCGACGGCGCTGGCCGCGTACCGCTGCTTCCAGCCGTACGACGAGGACCCGCAGCAGTACGCGCTGGCGACCCGGTTCGTGCCGAACAACTGCGAGAACGAGGTGGTGGACCTGCTCGTCGGGCTGCGGGAGCGGGCCGTGGCCGGCGACGCGGGTCGCTTCGGGGCCTGGCAGAACGCCGAGATCGTCGCCGGGCCGAGCGCTACTACCGGACGATGGCGCGCGGTGGTCGGGAGTCGTGGAACGTCCGCGACCGGCACATGGACGACACCCTCGACCGGCTGCTGCGGCACTACGGACCGGGATCGAAGGCGGTCGTCTGGGCGCACAACACCCACGTCGGGGACGCCCGCGCCACCGACATGACCGACGCCGGAGAGGTCAACATCGGCCAGCTCGCCCGGGAGCGGTACGGCCCGGACCAGGTCGTGCTGGTCGGCTTCGGCACCCACCACGGCACGGTGGTCGCCGGTGACGCCTGGGGCGCGCCGATGGAGGTGATGCCGGTGCCACCGGGCCGCCGGCACTCCCTGGAGGAGGCCCTGCACGGCGCCGCGCCGGCGCAGACCCTGTTCGTCTTCCCGCGCGACGGCAAGCCCGACGTGCTCACCGACGAGCTCGACCACCGGGCGATCGGAGTCGTCTACCACCCCGAGCGGGAGAGCTTCGGCAACTACGTACCGACGGTGCTCGGCGACCGCTACGACGCCTTCTGCTGGATCGACGAGACCCAGGCGGTCCGGCCGCTGCGCGTGCGGCCCACCAGCCTGGCCGAAGCCGAGACGTATCCGTCCGGCGTCTGACGGCGGCGCTACGGATCATGTCGCGGTTCGTTTGCCGCCGGACGCCTCGGGCAATCGCGCGACAGACCACCATCACCCGGGGAGGAGCAGGTAATGAAGATCCACGACCCGTCCAGCCAGGCGATGCAGAAGGACTACGACGTCACCGACATCGAACGCCTGATGGGCAAGCGGGACTGGAAGGGCTACGACGACGTGATCGGCTGGCTGAAGAAGTCAGGCGACGAGGACCGACGGTTCACACCCGGCGAGGTGCAGCACATGATCGACGACTTCTCCCGGATCCGCGACAAGGGGATGGAGTTCGTGCGTGATCCCGAGAAGCTCTGCGACCAGCTCAAGAAGAGCCGGTAGGGGCGTCGGGTCCCGACCCGCTGCCGACCGCGTCCGGGTCGCGCCGGAGGACTGCCTCCGGCGCCACCCGTATGCGGCTGGCGCGAGCAGAGGTGATGGAGAGCCGAGGGGCGTGATGCAGCGCGACGTCAGGGTAGAGCCGAAGATCACCGGCGGTGAGTCGGTCGGGCTGGCCGACGTGGTGTGGGACAACGCGCGGCGGGACCCGGACGCGGTGCAGTTCCGGCGCCCGGACCCGGACGCCCGGTCGTGGCCGCACCCGTCCGGTGACCCATCCGTGGTGACCTGCCGACAGTTCCGCGACGACGTGCTGGCCGTGGCGCGCGGGCTGGTCGCGGCGGGCGTGGCGCCGGGGAGCCGGGTGGGACTGATGAGCCGCACCCGATACGAGTGGACCCTGGTCGACTACGCGGTGTGGGCGATCGGCGCGGTGACCGTTCCGGTGTACGACACGTCGAGCGCCGAGCAGCTGGCCTGGATCCTCGCCGACTCGGGCGCGGTTGCCTGTGTGGTGGAGACGGCCGACCACGCCGCGCTGCTGCCCGGCGTACGCGGAGGGCTGCCGGAGCTGCGCCAGGTGTGGCAGATCGACTCCGGCGACCTGATCCAGCTGGCTGAGCAGGGCCGGGCCGTGGACGACGAGGCCGTCGAACGCCGGCGTGCCGCGGTGTCGGGCGCGGACCCGGCCACGATCGTCTACACCAGCGGGACCACGGGTCGACCCAAGGGTTGCTTGCTGACGCACCGGAACATTCACCTCGACGCCGGCAACGCAGTCGCCGCGCTACCGGAGCTGTTCAACCAGACGGCGTCGACGGTCCTCTTCCTGCCGCTGGCGCACGCCTTCGCCAGGCTGATCCAGGTGGCGATGGTGCAGACCCGGGCGACGACCGTACACAGCCCCGGCGGGCGCGGCGCGCTGAAGCAGCTGCGCCGGTACCGGCCGACGTTCCTCCTCGCGGTGCCGCGGGTGTTCGAGAAGGCGTACAACGAGGCGCGGCACAAAGCCGCCGACCAGCACCAGGGGTGGCTGTTCGACATCGCGGACCGGGTGGCGGTGCGCTACAGCCAGGCGCTCGACACGCCGTCCGGCCCCGGGAGGGACCTCCGGCTGCTGCGACGTCTCCTCGACCCGCTGGTCTACCGCAAGCTGCGGGCCGCGTTCGGCGGCCGCTGCCGCCTCGCCGTCATCGGCGGGGCTCCCCTCGGTGAACGACTCGGGCACTTCTTCCGTGGCGCCGGCCTCACGACCCTGGAGGGGTACGGGTTGACGGAAACGTCCCCGGCGCTGGCGGTGAACCGGCCCTCGGCGATGCGGATCGGCACCGTCGGCCGGCCGCTGCCCGGCGTGGAGCTGGCGGTCGCCGACGACGGGGAGATCCTCGTCCGCAGCGACGTCGTGTTCAGGGGCTACTGGAACAACCCGGCCGCGACCAGCGAGACGTTCACCGCCGACGGCTGGTTCCGCACCGGCGACGTCGGCAGCCTCGACGACGACGGCTATCTGCGCATCACCGGACGCACAAAGGAGATCATGGTGACCGCGGAGGGAAAGAACATCGCTCCCGCCCCCATCGAAGACCAGGTCCGCGCACACCCGCTGGTCAGCCAGTCCATGCTGGCCGGCAACGGCAAGCCGTACGTCGCCGCCCTGGTCACCATCGACCGGCAGGCGTGGTCCCGGTGGCGCGACGCGCACGGCCATCCACGCGCCTCAGTATCGGAGTTGCGCGAAGATCCCGCCCTGCGCGGCGAGATCCAGACCGCGATCGACGAGGCGAACCGGCATGTCTCCCACGCGGAGGCGATCAAGACCTTCCGGATCCTGCCCGACGACTTCACCGAGGACAACGGTGAGCTCACGCCCACCTTGAAGATCAGACGCGAGGTGGTGGAGCGGCATCGTGCCGCCGACATCGACGCTCTCTACCGCGGCCATTGACCGCACGGCAACCACCTGCCCCAGCAGCATCGACCGGGCGGGCATCCCCCGCGGCACGCGCGCATCCGCCGGCGGGCAACTGATTGTCCGGGCACTACTGCTCGCAGCGTCGACGCGCGAGATGGACGATGATGTCGGCGGCAAGCTCGACCGTCTCAGGTAGGACCTGCATGATCCGGCTGTATACCTGCTCCTGCTTCGAGGTCGGCAATTCGAGATAAGCCGAGATGGTCGACAGATGGCCGACGTAGTCGCGTGCACTCATCGTCAACCGCCGCTCGATCACGGACTGCTGAACATCGGCGAACCACTCAGATCGTTGGAGCTCCGTACCCGGCCACTGCATGTCATGTCCCGGAGGCGTCCCATCTGGAGACGGAATCTCGTCACTCTCCAAGAACGGCGCCCGGGCCGCGCGCACCGCTGCCTCCACCGTCGGGTCAGCCAGCCGGACTGGTCCGCCGAACGAGGCGAACACGCCACCCGGCTCCAGCAGCGCGGCCACGCGCGACCACCGCCCCTCCGGGTTCGTCCAATGCAGCGCGGCTGCCGCAAAGACCAGCCCGTAGCTCTCGCCCGGTCGCAAGTCCTCGAACGCGGCCTGCACGGTCTTGACGTTGGCTGGCACGTGCTTACGCAGCTCCGCGAGCATGGCCCCGTCAGGCTCGGTCGCGGTGGCCGTGATCCCTTGTTGAGCGAACAGACGGGTTGCTTTGCCTGTCCCAGCGCCAATCTCGAGGGCCGTCCGAACCGGCCGGCCCGCGTACGTCATCACCATGTCGAAGAGCTCCACGGGATACCCGAGTCGGAACCGCTCATAGGCTTCCGCCACCACTCCGAAGCTCAGCGCGCGACCAGACATGCCGGGCATCCTCACACGATCCGCGCCGTCCATGCGCGGGCTTTCGCGCGGCGACGGTGATCAGCTGGCCCACACGGCCCGACGCGTGAGCTCTTCCGGGTCGATCTCGGCGATCTCATGCAGCAGGCTGCGCGCGATCTCCACCCGTTCTGCACCGAACTGTTCAAAGATGCGAGTATTGACCTGGCCGATCCTGTCCCTCAGGCTCGCGTACCTGGCGGCGCCCGCCTGGGTCAGCGATACCGCGCCGGCGCGCACCTCGACGAGCCCGGCGTCCTCCATGGCGGCGACGTGGTCCCGGGCGGCCGAGGCGTCCAACCCGTTGGTGGCGAGCAGGCCCGCGAGAACTTCCATGCGGATCGAGCCACGTAGCCCGAGTCCGTTGAGCGTGAACCACTCCTGCATACCGAGGTTTTCGTTGCTGAGAACCGCCGCAAGAGGAGCTGCCAGCGTGCGCTGGGCGAGCGCGAGTGCAGTGCCGAAGGGCAGCTTGGTTGCTTGCGCCACGACGTCCCTCCCATGCTAGACAGGTACCTGTCCAACATAGGAAAACGACAGGAGCCTGTCAATCGTGTCGGCACGAGATACTTCCGCACCGCTCGTCGGTCTGCTGCTCCGGCTGGCCGCCCAGCAATGGGGCACCGACATGGATGCGGCGTTGCAGGCGAACGGAATCGAGGGCATCACCCCGGCGCACGCCAACGTCATCCCCTTCGTCCCCCCAGAGGGGATCCAGATCGGCGAGTTGGCCCGGTCGGCCAAGGTACGCAAACAGTCGATGGCGCAGTCCGTCGAGCTGTTGGTCGCCTCCGGGTACGTGACGCGACGCCCCGACCCCAACGACGGACGCGCCAGCCTGATCTTCCTCACCGACAAGGGCCGCGCGCTCTGGCCAGCCTCGCGCAGCGCCGGTCACCGGGTCGAGGAGGACTGGGCCGCCGTCGTGGGTCGCGACGACATCGAACACCTGCGCCGGACGCTCATGCGTCTGCTCCAGTTCGAGCGTCATGACCGGTGACGACGAGCGAGCCCGAGACAGGTCAGCGGGTAAGGGGCCCAAGGGCCGGTGATCACTCGGCCCTGCATGGCGCCTTCGTCCGGACGTTACCCTTCTGCTGCCGACACCACGCGGGCACCGGGGAGGGCGCGGATGCTGGGAACGGCGAGGAAAGTCAGGACGACGATGACCATGTGGCGCCGAAGCCTATGGCGGTATCGGCTCACCACTGCTGGCGTCAGCCTGACCCTGTTCGGAGCCGCCACCGCGCTGAGGGATCTGCCGAGACCCATCAGTGTGGCCGCAGCGGTAGCGGGCTGCCTCGTGTCTGCAATGGACGTCCGGGCCAATCGGCGTCGCGCCAGGATGGTGCGGTTTCAGTCACGCGACAGCGATACATACCGCGACGTGACCAGCCAGTCGGCGGACCTCGGCCCCATAGTGGAAAGCGCACACGACATCGGCGTCCTCATGGCACGAGAGAACACTCGGCTGCGAAAAGGCCCGATCCGAGCCGAAGTTGACGGCTCCGACTACCTGCTCCCCCGCGAGCTGAAGAGCTGGTCATTCGACTTCCTCGCCCGCCGAGCCAGGACGGCAGCCATGCACAACGGCCCGGTGCTCGGCCTCGCCACGGACCTTCCGACCGAGGAGGACGAGGCGACCGTGATGCTGCGAAGGGCCCGCTATTTCGACTTCTACGGCAGCAACCTGCTGGCCCCCTTTGATGTCTGGGAGGCGGGACGCCGGATGCCAACTCTTCGCGGTCGAGACCTCATCCTCGACCGGCACGGCCGGCTGAGAACGTTCAAGCGCAGCCGGCTCGCGAACACCGTCGGTGTCTCAACGCTGGCTTTCACCACCGACGGCCAACTTCTACTTGTCGCCCAGACCAAGGACAACGTCGGCAGTCCCGGCCTCATCGCCCCGTCCGGCTCTGGCGCGCTCGAGCCACGGGACGTGCCCCGGGACCACAGCCGGCTGACGGTGGAGGAGATCATCGTCAACGGGGCTGTGCGGGAGCTGCAGGAGGAGTGCAATCTGAAGCCGGGCGAAGTCGGCGAGAGCCGTGTCGTGGGACATGGTCGGTGGATCAGTCGGGGCGCGATGCCGGAGTTCTGCGCGGTCACCCTGCTCAAGTTGACCAGCGATCAAGCGCTCGATCGGGCGATCCGACGGGTCGAACGTCCCTACGTCGACGAGGTCATGGCGGTCAACCTCGCACCCCTGGCCCAGTGGGACCCTGGACGGCCGCTGGACATCCTGCCGGACGATGCCCGGCACGCCGCATCCTGGCCACTTGCCTTCGGGCTGGCCTGTTTGGCCGAGTGCATGAACGACGAGTCGTGGCCGCTGCGGAAGGAAATCGGGGCACTACTCGACCAATAGTTCGTGCCGTAGCCCTTCGCGGCATCCCCGCGCCCGGTAGATAATGATCGACATGGCCGTGCGATACGACGAGGTGCTCGGCCCGCTGCGTGAGGCGTACGACGCGCGGGCGGCCTGGCGTGACGGGCTCATCAAGGAGCCGTGGAAGCTGACGGAACGGCAGGCGTTCCGTGACCGGCTGGCGCCCGGCGCGCGGCTGCTGGAGATCGGCGCCGGCACCGGGCAACACAGCGCCTACTTCCAACAGGAGGGCTTAGAGTTCCTAACAAAATGATCTCGGGGGCTGTCGTCCCTTGTAGAGGTTGATCTACGATGTCGGGCCGTGAGGCGTGGTGAGCAGCCGCCGTGGGTCGTGCCGGATGGGCTGTGGCAGCGCATCGAGCCGTTGCTGCCCAAACCTGAGCGCAACCCGCGGTACCCGGGGCGCAAGCGGATCCCGGACCGGCAGGTGCTGTGCGGGATCTTGTTCGTGCTGCACACGGGCATTCAGTGGGAGTTCCTGCCCCAGGAGCTGGGGTTTGGGTCCGGGATGACCTGCTGGCGGCGCCTGGAGGAATGGAACCGGGCCGGGGTGTGGCAGCGGCTGCACGAGCTGCTGCTGGCCGAACTGCAGGCAGCCGGCAAGCTGGACTGGTCCCGCGCCGTGATCGACTCCTCGCATGTGAGGGCCGCCCGACGTGGCCCAAAAGCGGCCCGAGCCCGGTCGACCGCGCCCGCCCGGGCTCGAAGCATCACGTCCTGACCGAGGGCGCCGGCATCCCACTCGCGGTGTCGCTGACCGGCGGCAACCGCCACGACGTCACCGAACTGCTCCCGCTGATCGACAAGATCCCGCCCGTACGCAATCGGCGCGGCCGGCCCCGCCAGCGCCCCGACCAGCTCTTCGCCGACCGCGCCTACGACCACGACAAGTACCGCAAGGCGGTACGCGGCAAGGGCATCCGAGCGCGTATCGCCCGCCGTGGCCAACCCCACGGCCGCGGTCTCGGTGCGTTCCGGTGGGTCATCGAGCGGACGATCGCCTGGTACCACGGCATGCGACGGCTGCGCATCCGGTGGGAACGCCGTGATGACATGCATGAAGCCTTCCTCGGCCTCGCTACCTGCATCATCACGTACCGGCACGTCGTACGACTTTGTTAGGAACTCTTAGCCATCGTCGCGGCTGACCTCTCGCCGGTGATGGTCGAGCACTGCCGGGCCAAGGGTATCGAGGCCCACGTCGACGCCCGGTCGGTGTTGCGCCGGTTCTCCGATGCGTGGTTCGCGGCGGGGTGGCCGGGGTGGATCTCGGTGTGATCCACCCGTACGCGGTGGCCGGTCGGGACGGGAACGGCCTGTTGGTGTCCGGGTGGGCCTCCGAGGCTCGATCATGCACTGACCGCCCAGCTCGGTGGCGCGTTCCCGCATCGACGTGGTCCCTACGCCGGCCCGATATCCGTCCGCACGCCGACGACGCGAGCAGCAGCATCGTGGCCGGCGCCACGATCAGTCACCGGCTGATATCCACCCGCCCGGTCACCCCTCCCCCACCGGTAGCTGCTTGTCGAGGCCGGGGCAGTGCTTCACGGTGTACTCCGACACCGGCGGCATCGCCGTCTTCACCTTCTCGATGGTCTTTCCCACGCGTGCGTAGGCCGCGGGGTCTCCGGCCATGCTCTTGCCCGAGGTGTTGATGACGGCGGCGTAGAACTCGCTGAGGTCCGCCACCTGGGTTTTGATCTCGGCCGGCGCGGCAGCCTTCAGGTCCTTCAGCCGGGCTTTCGCGCGATCCACATCGGCCTTCGCGTCGGCTGCGTCCTTTTCGAACAAGGGGTCCACGGAGTCAGCGAACGCCTTCACCGCCTCGCACCAGCGACCGCCGCCATCGGGCTTGGCCTGGCTGGTCGCACCCGCGTCGTCTGCCTGGGTCGTCGCACCTCCGGCGCCTGCCGAGCTGGCGCCGCCCGCGGCCGGCGCCGGGGCGCTGGGCCCACCACCGCAGCCGGTCAACAGGAGCCCGAGCGCCAGTGCGGTGGCGCCACCCCGAATCCGTGTCATCGATCTCTCCTCTGACGTGAGCGAGCTGACCGCCTCGCATGCGTCCGGCGTTGCGAACTCCGCAGCACGTACCGGCGGCCCTGTTGCCGGCAGCGGAGCCCTTGTCCGTCCACTTGAGCAGTCTGGTCGGCCGGTTTCGGGAGGCGTTCAGAAATTGTTCAGGCGGGCGGCCGGATCCGCTCCGGGTGCGGGAAGGCGGCGGGATCGACGTCTATCTCGCGCATCCGCGCGACGTACTCCTGGTAGCGGCGGCTGGCCTCCCCGTGCCGCCCAGCGATCGACAACGCGCTGACCAGGCCTAGGTGGGCCGGCTCGTCGTAGCTGTCCTCGACAGTCAGCCGCAGGTACCAGCCGATCGCCGCCTCCGCGCGACCCAGTTGCAGGCACCGCCTCGACAGCTGGTGGATCGCCTCGCGGTGAAGATCAGCCAGGAGGGCACGGGGTCGCTGCACCAAGTCTCCAGCGACTTCACCGTCGTCGCAGAAGTCACCGGTGTACATGGCCACCACCGCCTCCAAGCGGCGCAGAAGCCGTAGCTCACCATCGGCGGGAACGTCGCCACCGCCGGCCGCGGCCCTCCCCGGGTTCGGGCTGCCGCTCTGCTGGGCCTTCGTCGTGCTCGTGCCGTCGGCCGCGATGGCCGCACGGGCCGCCTGGTAGAAGCGCTGCGCGTCCACCGCGACGTGCGCCGGGTTGATCCGTACGGTGGCCGGGTCGGTGGCGAGGTAGCGGTCGGCCGGATGCTGCCGACTCGGATCGAGTACGCCGCGGACGGTCGAGATCAGGACCGACAGGCGGCGCAGCGCCACCTCGGTCCGGGCCTCCGGCCACAGTGCGGTGGCCAGGGCTTCGCGGGCGACCGGCCTCCCGAGCTGCCCGACCACCATCTTGAGCAGGTCGCGCGCCTTGCGGGACTGCCAGGTGCCCACCGGCACGGACACCCCGGCCAGCCGTACGGTGAACTGGCCCAGGGTTTGCACCTCGACCTCGGGGACGGGCGCCGATCCGATCGCCGCCAACGGCCCGGCGACATGCCACGCGCCTTCCTGCACGCCGAGTTGATTCAGCCGTTCGTACGCGATCTCCTCCGTCACTCGATCGCCGGAGAGGCGCGCTTGCAGGAGGGCGTTGGCGGCCAGCGCGAACTCGTTGTCGAGTTCAGCCCAGATGGTCGCTGCCTCGACCAGGCTGGCGAGGGAACGGCGACCTGCCCGCGTGGATGTCGAGTCAGGGCTGGCCCGGTGGGCGGCGAGCGCGGTGAGCTCCATGGCCTCGGCCAGGCTGGCGGCGTCACGACGGCGGCCGGCCTCCGATCGGACCTGGTCGCCGTACCGGAGAGCGGTCTGTGGATCACCGGAACAGAGGGCGACCCAGCCCGCGGCCAGTGCGGCAACGGTGGGCCCGGCGGCGCTGGGCATGGACAGGGCGCGCTCGGCGTACCGGGCTGCCGCCACCGGATTGTCGGCGTAGCTGATCCGCGCGAGACCCGCGCACGCCTCGACCAGCACCTGGGAGTTGCCATCCGGCTCGCCCATCGCCAGCGCCGCCTGGTAGGCGGCCACCGCCTGGCCGACCGCTCCGCGCACCCGGTGCACCCGGGCGGTCAGCGCCAGCCCGAAGGCCGCCAGCGGCGAGCCGGCCCGCTGCCACACGGTCAGGGCCTCGTCCGCGTCGCTACGCGCGCGGCGCAACTCGCCCAGCCCCAGCCAGGCCTCCGCCCGGTTGTGCCGCGCCAACGCGAGCAGCGTCTGGTGCCCGAGCAGCTCGCCGAGCCGGACCGCCTCATCAAGTTCTTCGACGGCCGGTCGGTAGCGTCCTTCCTCCACGAGCCGTGAGCCGACGTTGCACCGGATCCGGAGTTGCTGGCTGAAGTCACCGGCTCGTTCGGCGGCCGCCAGCGCCTGGGCGTACGCGTGCTCGTTGTCGGCCCGGTCGCCGTCGCTGAACGCGGCCAGCGCCTGCGCCACGTACGCCGCCGCCACGGCGGAGTCGTCCCCGCTCTGCTCCGCGGCGCGGACGGCCTTGTCGGCGAGTTGCCGGGTCCGCACCTGGTCGCCTTTCGCCCAGCGGGTCGCGGCCCAGCCGGCGAGCACCTGGGCCTGGTCCGCCAGCGCCGACGCCCGATGCTGGTCCGCAACGTCGAGGTCCGCGCGTTGGAAACAGGATTCGGCCGCGTCGAACCGCCCCCGCTGGTGCAGCAGTACGCCGAGGCGCCAGGACAGCGCCGCCGGCAACGGCACGTCCGCGGGCACGGCCGCGAGTTGGCGTAGCGCATCGTCGTAGCGCCCGTCCCGGACGGCCGCCTCGATCGGGATGAGAACCCCGAGCATGTCAGGACCACCCGCTCGGGCATCCTCGTCCCACTCTGGCAATTCTGGCGTACGCATGTCCGGTCTTCATTGGGCGCCTTTTCGGCTTGCGCTGGGGTTCGTGCAATCACCGTGGATTGTTCATCGTGCCAATCGCACTCCACGCCTGCGGCTGTCGGGCGATCCCCGCCATGAAGACGCCAGATCGCCCCGACCTGATGTTCCTGGTTACGCGCCGGATCGCTGCGCCTCGGGATTCTGGCCGGCGAACGCCCGGAGCAATGTCGTGATCGCGACAGCCAGGTCCGCTCGGTTTGCGGCGGCCGCGCATGCCGAGTTCGGCGAGCACGTCGATCGCGCGTCGGTCAGGATCGCGAGGCCTCCGCCCAACGCTCGTGCGGCACAGCGACGAACTCCTTGCGGAAAGAGGCTGAAGAACTTCTCGCTCCGCGGCTGCATCCGCAGGCCGATGGGAGATCCTCCTGCGCCGACGGCGCCGCCGTACGCGGCGCGCTGCCGCTTCGCGAGGAGAGTGTCCATCAACGGTGGCCGACAAAGAAAAAGGGAGGACCCTCCCTGCCACTCTCAACATATAGCGCACTGGGGGCCTTGCGGCAAGACCCGGGTCGTGCCGCAGAATCGCCGGCCGGAGCCAGAACGTGAAGAAGTGGGAGCCGCGAGTTGCGTGTGTTGTCGACGTACGGGTCGCGCGGGGACGTCGAACCGTTGGCGGGATTCGCGGTGCGCCCCAGATCGGAGCTGATGACGTGAACACCCTGCCTACCAGCGCCTTTGATCTTCCCGACCACCTCTCTCCCAAGGCCGACCCGGCGCTGATCGCCCGCGACGAGCAGCATTTCGCGGCCATCGCGGAGAGCCTCGAGCAGTCGATCGCTGACCTGTCCGACCGCCTCGATGCCGAGCGCAAGGCTCCCGGCGGCAAGGGTCGGCAGGCGTTGGACCGGGACCAGGCTGTCCGCCGGCTCACCGCTCGCCTGCGTGCCCTGCGCCGCTTCAGCCTGGACCTGTGCCTGGGCCGCATGGTCAGCGCGGACGACCCCGAGCCCGTGTACATCGGGCGACTTGGCCTCACCGACGGCGCGGGTCGTCGGCTGCTGGTCGACTGGCGCTCTCCCGCGGCCGAGCCGTTCTTCGGCGCGACCCATGCCAACCCGATGGGTCTGGCGAGCCGCCGCAGGTACCGCTGGACCCGCAGCCGGGTCACCGACTACTGGGACGAGGTGTACACCCCGGACGGGATTGTCGGGCACGCCGCGCTCGACGACCAGTCCGCCTTCATCGCCAGCCTGGGCGGCAACCGGTCGGCCCGGATGCGGGACGTGCTCGGCACCATCCAGGCCGACCAGGACGCCATCATCCGTGCGGGATCCGGTGGCGCTCTCGTCGTCGACGGCGGTCCGGGCACGGGCAAGACCGTCGTCGCTCTGCACCGCACCGCGTACCTCCTCTACTCCGACCCTCGCCTCGGTCACCGCCGAGGCGGCGTGCTGTTCGTCGGTCCGCACCAGCCCTACCTGGCCTACGTCGCCGACGTCCTCCCCAGCCTCGGCGAGGAGGACGTGCAGACCTGCACGCTGCGGGACCTCGTCCCCGAGGGCGCCGCAGCCAAGATCGAGCCCGACCCTGAGGTGGCCGCGCTGAAGTCGTCCGCCGACATGGTCAAGGCGATCGAGGCGGCCGTACGGTTCTACGAGGAGCCGCCCGCGAAGGGGATGACGGTCGCGACCGAGTGGTCCGAGATCCGCCTGAGCGCCGACGACTGGGCGGAGGCGTTCGAGGCGCCAGATCCGGGCACGCCGCACAACGAGGCGCGCGAGCAGATCTGGGACGCGCTGCTCACGATCCTGCTCGAGAAGTACGACGGCGACGAGCCGGAGGCCCAGTTCCGCGCGTCGATGGAGCGGAACCAGGAGCTACGCACGGTCTTCCACCGCGCGTGGCCGCTGCTCGACGCGGCCGACCTCGTCGGAGACCTCTGGTCGGTCCCCGCCTACCTGCGCAGGTGTGCCCCCTGGCTCAGCACCGACGACATCCGCCGGCTCCAGCGCGCGGACGCCCAGGCGTGGACGGTATCTGACCTGCCGCTGCTGGACGCCGCGCGGCAGCGGCTCGGCGATGCGGAGGCCGCTGAGCGCCGGCGCCGGCATCACGCCGCCGCCTCCGCCGGGCGCGCGCAGATGGCCCTGGTGGTCGACGACCTGATCGCCTCCGCCGCGTACGACGACGGCGAGGGCCTGATGACCATGCTGCACCAAGGGGACCTGCAGGACGCCTTGACCGACGGCGTCGCGCCGCCGCCCGCCCACGACCCGGACGTGCTCGCCGGCCCGTTCGCGCACATCGTCGTGGACGAGGCTCAGGAACTGACCGACGCGGAGTGGCAGATGTTGCTGCTCCGCTGCCCGTCCCGGAGCTTCACCATCGTCGGGGACCGCGCCCAGGCCCGGCACGGGTTCACGGAGTCGTGGCAGGAACGGCTCGAGCGGATCGGGCTCGACCGGATCAACCTGGCCTCCCTGAGCATCAACTACCGGGCGCCGAAAGAAGTCATGGCGGAAGCAGAGCCGATCATCCGGGCCGCGCTCCCGGATGCCAACGTGCCGACCTCCATCCGCAGCAGCGATGTCCCCGTCGTACACGGATCTGCTTCGGATCTGGGCTCGATCCTCGACGCCTGGCTCGCCGCGCACGACGACGGGATCGCCTGCGTCATCGGCGATCCGGCATTCCCGGCGACGTCCCGCGTCCGGTCGCTGACCCCGGAGCTGTCGAAGGGGCTCGAGTTCGACCTGGTCGTCCTCATCGACCCCGAGGCATTCGGCGAAGGCATCGAAGGAGCGGTCGACCGCTATGTCGCGATGACCCGAGCGACCCAGCAACTCGTCATCCTCACGAGCTCCTGACCGATGCTCTCCGTCTCCGGCGGTCCACCCGCGGAACCCGGCTCACCCGGCGACCAACTCCTCGACCCGCGGCGTCGGCTCCAGGTCGGCCAGCTGAGGTGTGGCACGCCGGCCGGACCAGAGCACCCGGGCGACGATCCCCGGCGCGAAGAGCCCCGGCGGCGGGGTCATCAGGTTGGCGACGCTCAGGAAGCGCCGTCCGACGACGGGGTGCCGCACGGCGGCGGCGTGCAGCCGGGTGACGTACCCGTTGAGGAAGCGGGTCCGGCGGCTGCGTGGCCCGACGACCACCGGGTAGCGCAGGTCGGCGCCGACGGCCATGTCCCACGGCACGTCCACCACCTTCGCCGCACCGGCGAAGAAGCGGCCGGGCAACTCCCGCCGGCCCTGCCGGAGGCAGTCGCGCAGCACCATCGCCTCCGCCGCGGCCACCGTCATGCCCTGCCCGTACGCCGGGTTGAAGCTGCAAATCGCGTCGGCGACCGCGACAAAGCCCTCCGGCAGGCCGGCGAGATGCTCGTAGCGGCGGCGCACGCTGGTGGGCAGCCGCATCCGCCTCGGCGGGCCGAGCGGCTCCGCCCGGCTCAGCAGCGCGTGCAGCTCCGGGGCGGGCAGCCGCCCGGCAAAAGCGAGATAGCCCTCGGGGTCGATCGGCGGGGCCTGGCCTGGGCCGACGCCGAGCAGCGTCACCATCCACCGGTCGCCCTCCGCTGAGATGGCCACCCCGCCGTACGGGGCGGCCGGCGACGGGCTGCTGACGAAGGCGGCGAAGTTGGCGTCGCCCGGGGTGCGGCGGTAGTCGCGGGAGACGTAGACCGTGTGGGGGTCGACCCGGTCCTCGACCGGCGGCTGGTAGCCGAGCTCAGCGAGCCAGGTGGGGCCCCGGTTGCCGCGCCCCGTCGCGTCCACGACCAGGTCGGCGCCGTGGCGCTCCTCCGGACCGCCCTGGGGCAGGATCCGCGCGCCGGTGACCGTGCCGCCGTCGGCGTCGGCCAACAGCCCCAGCGCCTCGCACCTGTCGCGGACCTCCACGTTGGGCAGGGCGCGGACCCGGTCCCGAACGTACGTCTCCAAGGCGCGCCGGCTGACGCAGAGCCCCTCCAGTCCGGAGGCGACGCGGGGGATCAGGTGGCCGTCGTTGACCCAGAGGCAGTCCCGTTGGATGTCGACGGCGACGGCGCCCTGGGCGGTCAGGTCAGCGGTCAGGCCGGGGAAGAGCACCTCGAGGATCTGGCGGCCCCGGGCAAGCAGCCCGTGCGTGTGCCCGCTCTGCGGCACGCCCTTGCGATCGGCGGGCGCCGCCGGCAGCTCGTCCCGGTCGAAGACGGTGACCTTCGCATAGGACTCGCTCAACACCCGCGCGGCGAGCAGGCCGCCGATGCTGCCGCCGAGGACGATCGCCTGCCCGGTCTCATTGGTGGTGGACACGGTTGACTCCGTTTCATCAAATGGATGTCGTCAAGTCAGCGGCACGGCAAAGCGGCAGGGAAAGGGAATTGGCGGACGGCTAGCCGACAGTGAATTACCCCTCAGCGGATCCGCCCATTTTCGATCTGTCGGTCGGCCTGTTTCCGACGGGCATAACCCCTGTTCAAGGCGCATCTGCAAACCCGTCGATCAACACCGTGACCGATATCTCAGTCGCCTACCAGTCAACTTCCGCCGGCTATCGGCTCACCGAAAGGATGACGGATCGACCTAGCCGATCGGGTACTGCGGAAAGGCGCGAACCACTGCGGCGAGCGACGAGCGGCCACGACCCGTCAGTGCCGTACACCTCGACCGTCGGCTGTCGGGCCGGGGTACTACCGTGAGCCCGGATTCCACAGCGTGTGGAGCTGGTCGAGGACGATCATGGCGCCGGCGCTGGGTGTCCGGTCGGGGTGCGTGGCGAGGTGGACGGCCGGCGTGGGTGGGAGTGGCCCGGCGACGGCGACGAGCGTGCCGGCCTGCAGCTCAGCCGCGGCGGTGACGGTAGGTAGCACAGCCCATCCGAGCCCGGCCGCGACACACCGCTTGATGGCTTCAATGCTGGCGAATCGGACACGGTGGAACTCCGGTTGGCCGACGGCGAACAAGCTGCGAGCAACATGGTCGCTGTAGCAGCAGCCGTCCTCGAGCAGGAGTACGTCGTGCTCGGCCAGCTGCGCCCAGGTGACTGCGCCGGTCGGCAGGTCGAGGTCTGGCCCGGCGACCATGGTGAGTTCCTCGGTGCCGAGGGGCTCCAGACGTACGTCCGCGACGGCCATTTCCGGTTCGAGCAGCAGGGCCGCTTCAGCGGTCCCCGCACGTACGGATTGGAGCGCCTGCGCGGTGCCCCCTGGCGCGAGGGACAGCCGGAGCTGGGGTGCGAGGAGCCGCAGCTCACCGAGCACAGCGGGGAGTCGGTAGGCACACAGCGACTCAGGAGCGATGAGCCGCACCCGCCCAGCGGGTCGGCCGTCTCGGGCGGGCACCTCGGACGCAAGGCGGCCCTCCAGATCGAGCAGCTGGGTGGCGTACGACAGGAGCCGGGCGCCGGCGTCGGTCAGCACGGCCCCGGACGAAAGCCGGTCGAACAGCCGGACGCCCAGGTGCCGCTCGAGGGTTGCAAGCTGCTGCCGCCGCAATGAGCTTTAGTGCTCAAAGGCTCGCTCTATGGTGGTGCGATGAACTTGAAGGAGTGGGCGGCGGCAACCGGCGTGTCGTACGCGACCGCCCGGCGGCGCTACGAGTCCGGGACGCTGCCCGTTCCGACGTACCGGCTCGGCCGGCTCATCATGGTGGGTGAACCGCTGACCGGCGCCGCCCCGGACGCTGGGCAGGTCGTGGTGTATGCCGGCGTCTCGTCGGCCGATCAGAAGGCGGACCTGGACCGGCAGGTGGCCCGGGTCGCTGTGTGGGCGACGGGGCAGCGCCTTGCCGTGGATCGGGTGGTGACTGAGATCGGGTCGGCAGTCAACGGGCATCGTAAGGAGTTGCTCGCCCTGCTGCGGGATCCGGCCGTGACGACGATCGTGGTGGAACACCGGGGTAGGTTCGCCCGCTTCGGCGCCGAGTATGTGCAGGCGGCGCTGGCCGCGCAGGGTCGCCGCCTACTGGTGGTCGACCCGGCCGAGGTGGACGACGACCTCGTACGGGACGTCACGCAGATTCTGACGTCGTTGTGTGCCCGCCTGTACGGCCGCCGCGCGGCGGCAGACCGGGCCCGACGCGCGGTGGAGGCGGCCACCGGGGGCGGTGCGGCGTGAAGACCATCCAGGCGTACCGGTTCGCGCTCGACCTCACCCCGGGCCAGGAGCGGGCCGTGCTCGCGCACGCCGGCGCAGCCCGGGTGGCGCACAACTGGGCGCTGGCGCGGGTCAAGGCGGTCATGGACCAGCGCGCCGCCGAACGCACCTACGGCATCCCGGACAACCAGCTCACCGAGTCGATTTCCTGGACGCTCGCCGGGCTGCGTAAGGCGTGGAACGTCGCCAAGCAGGAGGTTGCCCCTTGGTGGGCCGAGTGCTCGAAGGAGGCGTTCAACACCGGCCTGGACGCGCTGGCCCGAGCATTGAAAAACTGGGCTGACTCCCGGTCGGGTAAGCGGGCCGGGCGGCCGGTGGGTTTCCCCCGCTTCAAGTCCCGCCGCCGCACCACACCATCAGTGCGGTTCACCACCGGCACCATCCGCATCGAGCCCGACCGTCAGCATGTGGTGCTGCTCCGGCTGGGCCGGCTGAAGCTGCACGAGTCGGCCCGGAAGCTGGCCCGCCGTCTCGACAACGGCACCGCGCGGATCATGTCCGCCACCGTTCGTCGTGACGGCGGACGGTGGCAGGTTGCGTTCACGGTCGAGGTTGAACGAGCCGAACGCCACCCGGTCCGTCCCGGCTCGGTGGTCGGTGTGGACGTCGGCATCAAGCACCTCGCCGTACTGTCCACCGGCGAGTTGGTGGACAACCCGCGCCACCTTGTCGCCGCCGGGCAACGGATGCGCCACCTCGGCCGAGCGCTGGCCCGCAAGACCGGCCCGGACCAGCGCACGGGCCGCCGTCCGTCGAACCGGTGGCAGCGTGCACAAGCCCGCCTCGCACGCGCGCACACCCGGGTGGCGAACCTGCGCCGCGATGGTCTGCACAAGCTGACGACCCGACTGGCTCGTGAGCATGGCGCGATCGTGGTGGAAGACCTGAACGTGGCCGGAATGCTCCACAATCGGCGGCTGGCTCGGCAAATCGCCGACGCCGGGTTCGCCGAGATCCGCCGACAGTTGGCGTATAAGACCGAATGGAACGGTGGCCGGCTAATCGTGGCCGACCGCTGGTATCCGTCCTCAAAAAGCTGCTCGGGTTGTGGTGCGGTGAAAGCCAAGCTGGCCCTGTCCGAGCGTGAGTATCACTGCGAGGCGTGCGGCCTGGCCATCGACCGAGACCTCAACGCCTCGCTGAACCTGGCCGCCATCGCGACCGAGACCGAACCCGCCGGGAGTGGCCCGGTGGCAGGGCGTGGAGCCGACCGTAAGACCCCGTTCGCGGGGCTGGTGGCTGCGAAGCGCCAACCCGGCACGGCACCCGGCCGGTCAGACCGGGACCGTCCCACCGCAAGGCAGGACTACCAGCCGTGCGCTCACTAAAGCACACTGGAAGGTAACGGTTTGCACATGCCCGGTCACGGTGGACTGCACGTAACCGAGCTCCCGTGCTGTCGCCGTGAAACTGCCGGTGCGGGCCACGGCGGTGAAGGTCCGCAGCAACGCCGTCTCCACTGGCATTCCCCTCCTCGATTGGCTTCATCATGACTCATCGTTGGACTCGATGAGGTTGCGCGTCGAGACTGTTCCTCGGAGGTGCTCGATGACTGACATCGGTGACACGACAATCGCGCGACCCGAGGCCGCTCACGTCGAGGTGCTGCGCTACGCCGCATTCCCGGACGGGGCCGTCGGCGGAAACGCCGCGGGTGTCGTACTGGATGCGACCGGCCTCGACGACGCCACCCGCCTGGCCGTCGCAGCCTCCGTCGGCTATTCCGAAACGGCGTTCCTCGAGCCCGGCGGGCGGACCGGGGAGTTCCTGGTCCGATACTTCAGCCCACTGGCCGAGGTGGCGTTCTGCGGACACGCGACGATCGCCGCCGCCGTCGCCCTGGCCGAGCGCCGCGGCAGCGGGCCGCTGTTGTTCCAGACTCTCGCCGGCGCGGTCGAGGTGAACACCGATGACAGCGATGCCGGCCGGACCGCCACGCTCACCAGCGTCCCCACCCGTACCCGGCCCGCCTCCGACGAGGAACTCGCCGCCGCTCTCGCAGCCCTGCGCTGGCGCTCCACCGACCTGGACCCCCGGTACCCCGTGCACGTCGCCTACGCTGGCAACGATCACCTCGTCGTCGCCGTGTCGGACCGCACCCGGCTGGCGGACCTGCACTACGACTACGACGCGCTGGCGGCCGTGATGGCCGAGCGCGGCTGGACCACGCTCCAACTCGTGCACGCCCACACGCCGCTGCTGTTCTCCGCCCGTAACCCCTTCCCGCCCGGCGGTGTCGTGGAGGACCCGGCCACCGGCGCCGCCGCGGCCGCCCTCGGCGGCTACCTCCGGGCACTCCACCTCGTGGACCTTCCGGCGCGGATCACGCTCCTGCAGGGCGCGGACATGGGCAGCCCCAGCCGCCTGCTCGTCGACGTGACCGGCGACGACGATCGCGTTCAGGTGACGGGCAGCGCGAGATCCATCCGCTGAGCAGCTCCTGGGACGACGGCCAACCACAGGATCGACCTGCCTGATGCCCGTGCGAGACGGGGCCTGACAGCGACCCGTCCCGGGGGCTCCGGTTCATCCGCCGGCCGCCGCGCGGACTACGTCAATGCGCTCGCGTCCTGGACGAGGTTGACCAGAGCCACGACGAAGATCGCGATCAAGCCAAGCCTCGCGACCCACGGCAGGGACGGGTGAGCCAGCACGGCAGCGCCGGCTGGCAACCGCCGGACCGCCTGACGCGCCAGCCAGAGCAGCCCCAGCGCAGGGAGGACCGGAGCCAGGGGAAGCCAGAGCGCCAGCGGCAGCAGGGCGTGTGCCAACGGGGCCCGCGCAAACCATCCGTCGGGGCCGATCCACCGCTCGGCGAGGACGGTGAGCAGCGCGGCATACAGCCCAGGTATCGCCATGAACAGCGCGATGCCGAGCCACGGCGAGCCGAGCAGGGTGAAGTCGAGACCATCGGGGTGGACGATCCCCGCTCCGACCACGATGGCCGGTCCGCCGCCGATGGTGAGGACCTGGAACCAACGCGGGCCGATCATCAGCGCCCGCAGGAGGGCGTAGAAGGCGACGCCAAGCAGGCCGAACTGCAGCCCGGTGAGGAGCAGTTGCAGTGTGTTGACCACGGTGAACTGCCCCATGGTGAAGCCGTCGTCGCTGGTCAGGCCGGTCAGGTGCGGGTTGAGTCTCGCCAGCAGCATCATCGCGAGTCGGCCACCCACCCCGCCGACAAGCACGCCGAGCAGCGCGCCGGCGGCCGTGATGCCGGCCAGCCGGCGCGCGGCCTCCTCGGCCGACGCTTGCCAGCCGCCTCGGGTCGTCTCTGCGAGAGCTGTCGCCACGGCAATCCTCACCTGGTCGGGGTCGGGCAGCTGACCATAGCTTTGGACAGAACGCGGCTCGAGGTACTGGCAGAAGGCCGACAGGTGGGGCCCGCGACTGCGAGGCGTCACGGCTGTGGCCGCGGTGTCGGCGCACCGCGGCCACTTCGTTCGGGTCAGGGACGCGGGGAGAACAACATCCGGGCGATCATGAGCGCCATGGCCACGAACCCGGCGACCACTGCGAGCCAGGACCAGGCCCAGCCGACCGTCAGCGTCAGCAACACGAACGCGGCGAGGACCAGCAGCCAGGTCGTCACGACATACAGGCCGAAGCGCGCCGCGGCGGCCGGGTCCTTGGTGAACCGGTCCCCCGCTTGGGCGTGGGACGCCTGCATCCGCACCACCCACTCCTTGTGTCGGTTGGTCTGAGTGGCGCCGAGATAGGTGAACAGCGCGACCGACGCGACGACCGTGAGCGCGCCACCGACGAGCCACGGCAGGTCACGCTGGCTCAGGTAGAGCCAGCCGGCGCCGAGGCCAGCCAAGGCCAGAACCGTGCCGAGGCCGTACCCGAGGGCCCGGCCGGTCGGCATCGGATGGTTGCCGGTCGTCTCCTGGCGCAGCGCGTCGGCGGTGACCGCACCGGCCGCCAGCGTGACGGCGACGACGGCGGCGACCTGGCCGCCGAGCGGGACATCCAGCAGCGTGGCGGCCAGGACGAGCACGACCAGTCCGGCCGCGGCCAGCGCCGACAGCAGGACCGCGCGGACGAGGAACACCGGATCCGGTCGTACCCGGCGGGCCGTCCAGTCGGGGGCGGCCCCGTCGGGCTCCCGCCCGGTGCCGTCGAGGATGTCGCGTACGTCCCCCAGTTCCTCGATCGCCTGCCGGGCGGCCGCCTGCGGGCCGACCCCGGTGGCCTCCAGCTCGGCGACGCGGGCGACCAGGTTGGCCCGCATCTCCTCCTTGAGGTCCTGCCGGTCCTGGGTCATCTCGATGCCGGCGAACGCCTCGTCGAGCAGGCGGTGCACGTGGGTGCCGTAGCCGCCCACGGTGTCGTTTTGGATTGTCACGATGACCGCCTTCCGGATGCCGGCTCGTGGGAGCCGTGACGTTCGTCCAAGTCGAGCAGCGAGTCGATGATGTCGCGGGTGGCGATCCACGCCGCGACGTTGCGGCGGTAGACGGCGCGGCCGGCATCGGTGATGCGGTAGTACTTGCGCCGCCCGCCCTGACTCTCGTCGCCCCAGTACGCCTCGATGAGGCCGTCCTTCATCAGCCGCCGGTACGTCGCGTAGAGGGTCGCTTCCTTGATCTCGTGCCGGCCGCCGGTGGCGTCCCGGATCCGCTTGAAGATCTCGAAGCCGTAGCTGTCGTCGAGGCGCAGCACCGCGAGCACGATCGTGTCCGTGTTTCCGCGCAGCAGATCGGCGGCGAGTACGTCGGCGCTCGACGAGGCGACGCCCCGCCCGTTGTCAACCATGGCTAGTACTGTAACAGATACAGTAGTTGGCGTCATTGGGCAGAAGGCATGTACTTCTCGGAGCGCCGGGTCATCTGGCCTGGACGGGCAGCGCCTCCAGCTCGAACCGGGAGGTCAGGTCCGGCAGGATGCGGCGCAAGGCCTCCACCGTGCCCTGCCTGTTCCCCCCTCCGTCGTGCAGCAACACCACCGAGCCCGCTGCGGCCCGGCTGGTCACCGCCGCGGCGATCCGTGGGGCACCCGGCGCCTGCCAGTCCGACGGGTCCACGCTCCAGTGCAGCGACGTCATGCCCAACTCGCGCGCCACCGACACCACTGAGTAGGTCCACATGCCCCCGGGCTGGCGGTACCAGACGATCGGCGCGTCGGGGACCGCGGCTCGGATCGCCGCGTTGGTCCGCAGCAGGTCGGCCCGTATGTCGGCGGGCGACCGTTTGCCGAGGGAGAGGTTGTGATTCCAGGAGTGGTTGCAGAGGGTGTGCCCGTCGGCCACGATCGCCCGGACCAGGTCGGGGTTCTTCTGCGCGTTCTCCCCGATCAGGCAGAAGCTCGCTCGGACCCTGAATTGCCGCAACAGGCTGAGGACCTGCGGGGTGTACCGGGGGTCAGGCCCGTCGTCGAAGGTGAGCGCGACCTGGCGGGTGCCGGTGGTGGCGTGGGCGCCGAAGAGCCCATCCCCGCCGGTGTTCCGCCCCGAGCCGTCCTGCCCGGCCTCGAGTGGTCGCGCGCTGTGCTCGCCCGTCGCCGTAGCAGCCGATCCAGGTCGCGGCTGGTCGGCATGCTGCCCGCCGTTCACGTCGCCGGCGGCCCCAGTGGTGTCGTGCCGCGGCTGGTCCCGGGCCCAGGTCCACCCCATCGCGTTCGTCGACATGAGCAGGGCAGCCACTACCAGGGCCACGACCGCCGCGGCCCGTCTGGACGAACGTGTCCACGTCTTGGGGATCGCCCGCCACATCCCCCGAACGAGTCCGCGGCCCGGCTTGTATCCAGGCCGCACTCGTTCTCCCTCCCACAGCCCAGACCCGCAGCCTACGGCGAGAGATAGGGCACATTGCCCTTGATCCCGCAAACTTCCTCCGCCCGCACCTGGCTGCTCGTGATCCTCCGACAAGTCGTCGCGCCCACCAGCAGCTGGGGCCGGCGCTCCAGTTGATCCGCCGAAGGCACCCTTCATCACGATGGAGAGGCTCAACGATTCCTTCTCCTTTAACCTGGGGCATGCTCGAAGCCGGCAGCCGCACGCGCGGCCAACCACCCCCACCGGGCATCGTCTTCGAGGCACTCACCGAGCCCGACCGCGATCCGGCGCGTCCCTGGCTACGGCTGCTCGACGACGAACAATCGCCGCAGATCCTGCGGGCCGAGCATCCGCGCCTGGTTGTCTGGTCGTCGCTGTGGCCCAGGCGACCGGATGCTCAGGTGCGTTTCGATCTGGTGTCCGACGGCGGAGAAGGCACGCAGCTGCGTTGGACGCTGCTGGTCGCCGAGCCCTTGCCGGACCCGTCGCTGCTGGGACACCTGCGTAAGCGGCTCAATGAACTGATCAACGCGAACCTGCGCTACACCTTCGGCCAGTGAACAGACCAAGGTGGGGGGTTGCGGCCGGTCGTGTCCAGGCAGGAACCCAGCGCGAGGCAGACACGTCATAGGACCTATGACGGATGGCAGCGTCCACGTAGCCCATCGGGCGGCCGGCACCGGCGTCCTTCGAAGCACGACTGGGGCCCGAGTCCTGCGACTGATCATGGTCGTCAGCGTCTCCCTGGTCGCCGGCTGCACGGCGGAACCGGCCGTCGCGCCACCACGTGACCGGTCAGTGCCAGCCGGAGGGTTCCGGCTCGTGGCGTTCGACTCCTGCGCGGCCGCGCTGCAGCAACTCAAGGCGGCTGCCAAGGCGTACGTCGGGCCCTGGGGTTTCGGGCCGAACGGGGACTTCCGCTGGTTCGGTGCGGAACAGGCCGGGGGGTCCGCGGTAGCGGCGCGGGCAAACGCGGCCGACGGGGCAGCCGCTCCTGGCTACTCGGGCACCAACACCCACGAGGCCGGGGTCGACGAACCGGACCTGGTCAAGACCGACGGCAAGCGGATCGTCACCGTCAACCAGGGCAACCTGTACGTGATCGATCCGGCTACCCGCCGGCTGACCGGGGAACTGGAACTGGAGCCCGGCGCCGACGGGTTCGGCGGGGCCGAGGGCAGCCTGCTGCTTCAGGGCGACCGGGCGCTGGTGCTGCTCCGCCAGGGGTGGGCCCGAACGGCGAAACCGGCGGGCGGCGACTCCGTGCCGGCAGACGGTCGCCCCGCCCCGACGTCGGAGGACATCGTCGGTCCCCGGCTGATCATGGTTGACCTCTCCGGCACACCGAAAATCATCGGCGAGTACCGGATCGACGGCGATCTCGTGGACGCCCGCCAGGTCGGCACCACGGCCCGGGTGGTGATTCGCTCCGCGCCTCGGCTGACCTTTCCGCATCGGGAGCAGGCCACCGACGAGCAGCGCACCGCCGCCAACCGCAAGATCATCGAGAAGGCCACCGTCGACGACTGGCTGCCCCGCTACGAGGCCACCTCGGGCGGGCGGACCAGCACCGGACGGGTCGGCTGTGACCGAGTGAGCCGGCCGGCCATCTACTCCGGTACGTCCCTGGTGAGCGTGCTCAGCTTCGACCTGGTTGGCGCCACGCTCGGCAACGGCGACCCGGTCACCGTGATCGCCGACGGCGACACCGTCTACAGCACCGCAACCCGGCTGTACGTCGCCAATGATCAGCGCTGGCGAGTCCTGCCGGCGCTGACCAGGCGGAACGCCGCACCCGATCCCAAAGACGGAACCACCGAGATCTACCAGTTCGACACCTCCGGCGCGGGCGCCCCGCGGTACATCGCCGCCGCGTCCGTGCCTGGCTGGCTCATCAACCAGTACGCCATGTCGGAGTGGGACGAGCACCTGCGGGTGGCCACCACCAGCGGACGTACCTGGGGCAACAAGCCCGACTCGACCTCCAGCGTGTACGTGCTGCGCGCCGACGGCACGAGCCTGACCCAGGTCGGCAAGGTCAGCGGGCTGGGCAAAGGTGAGCGGATCCACGCCGTACGATTCGTCGGCGGCACCGGATACGTCGTCACCTTCCGGCAGACCGACCCGCTCTACACCGTCGACCTGCGTGATCCGACGACGCCGAAGGTCACCGGCGAACTGAAGATCAACGGGTACTCGGCGTACCTGCACCCGGCCGGTGAAGGGCGGCTGCTCGGAGTCGGACAGGAGGCATCGGACCAGGGCCGTGTTCAGGGCACCCAGCTCTCGCTCTTCGACGTATCCGATCCAGCCAAGCCGACCCGGATTGCTCAGTACCACGTCAAACAGGGGCACTCCGAGGCGGAGTTCGACCCGCACGCGTTCCTCTACTGGCCCGCCGAACGCCTGGTCGTGGTCCCACTGACCGTCTACGCCCCGGAGACTGTGAGCGGACCTGGTGTGCCGGGCAAGCCGGGTGGGCCGAGCAACGTGGCACTGGCTCTGCGGGTCGACGACGGCGCGTTCACCGAGGTGGGCATGGTCGACCAGCCGCTGGGCACGGAGCGCCCCGGGGGTCTGGCGCCGATCCGCCGGTCACTGGTGGTCGACGGAGTGCTCTGGACCGTCTCCGACGCCGGCCTCAAGGCGACCGACGTCTCCACCATGAAGACCCTCGGTTGGCTGCGTACCGTGTGACCAGCATGACGACGCCGCCGAGGCGGTCGGGACGGCAGCCCCGAGTCAGGAGGCACCTTCTCGCGCCGTCGCCGGCGCCCTGGCGGTCGGCACCTCTGTCTGGGTCACCACCCGTGGCGGCAACAGCAACGCCGCCGTCCCTGCGCTGATCGCGAGAACAACGATGACCAGCCAGACCGTCAGCGTGAGGGACAGGTGCTGTCCGGCCACGCTGCCGATCGCGCCACCGGCCACTGTCGCGGCCATCTCCACCGCCGAGAACGCCGAACTCGCCCGGCCGAGCTGCTGGTCGGGCGTCTGCCGCTGGACTTGGACCTGGACCAGCATCAGCAGAGAACCACCGGGCAAACCGGCCAGCCCGATGAAGACCAACGCGGCGGTGAAGTGATGGATGAGGAACAGCCCGGCAAAGCACACAGCGATCGCCAGTAGGCAACCCGTGAAGGGCAGCCGTAGCCGTCCACTGCGGGAGAGCACGTTCCCGACGTACGCACTGGCCAGGAACCCGCCGCCAAGCGCCGCCATCAGCACGCCTACGTCGCTGGCGTCGCCGCCGAGCACGCCGATCACATAGGGTACGAGTAGGACGTTCAGGGCAGCGTTGGCCAGAAGGAAGAGGCCGGAAACGACGAGCGTGGCGCGTAGCACCGGATGGCCGATGAGGAAGGCCAGGCCCTCCCGGACCTGTGGCCAGAATCCGGCGAGCCAGGATGACGACATGTGTTCGGGAGGCGCTTCGACCGACACGCGGCCCATCCCGAAGATCAGCACCGCCGAGACCAGATAGGTCACGGAGTCCATCACCACCAGCCCGTCGAAGCCGACCAGCGCATACAGTGCGCCGCCGACGGGCGCGCCAACCAGGCGGACAACTCCGCTCGCGATGGTGTTCCAGGAGTTCGCCGCCTCCAGATCGGCTCCCCTGCCGACAATGGCCGGGACGACCGCCCGGGCAGCGGGCTGGAAGAAGTGCCCGATGGCGCTTTCGCCGAACATCGCCGCGTACAGCAGCCAGAGCATGCTCGGGTCGTTGACGAGAATCAGCGCCAGAACGATGACCATCCGCAGCGCATCAGCGCTGATCATGATGAGGCGACGGTCCCACCGGTCGGCCAGCACCCCTGCCAGCGGAGCGAAGGCAATCGCCGGAAGAGTCTGGGCGACGAAGGCGAAGCCGCTGCTCATCGTCGAGCCGGTCATCGCGTAGACATGGACCGGCACTGCGACGATCATCAGCCAGTTGCCCAGGTTGGACAGCAGTTGGCTGCCCCACAGCAGGCCGAACCGCCGATTCTTGAGAACGATCACCCGGCCTTCCCTTCCCCAGCACGCAGCTCGCACATCGCACCCGGCCGTACGGTAAGGGTCGACTTGGCGGCGAACAGCCCGCCGCCGCGTAGCAGGGCACGGTAACGCAGCAGAGGTTGGTTTAGCGCCTCCCCCGTGCAGGGCGACCCTGGAGGGCCGAGAATCCTCCATCGCTCACGCAGCACGCGTAACCCAGGCAAATGTCCGCGGCCGGGCGCTCGTCCGGGATCGGCGCCGGCTCGATGCTGGCGGCAGCGCGGCTGGACCATCCCGGGCGCGCGATGCCAGCGGGGTTGATCGCGAACACGGTGGCGGCGATGCTGTGGGCGTGGAGTACGTGTCCAGAGTGCCGCGACCGCCGCTGGACGGGTTGATCGACGACCTTTACTGCCTGGAGGGTGCGTCGCCGTACGCCCGGCTGACGCTGCCGCCGATGCCGTCGGCGCTGCTCATCGTCAACCTCGGGGCGCCGTTCCGCATCCGCGCCCGCACCGACATCGAGACGGCCGAGTACGCCGACGGCTGCGTGGTCACCATGCCCACCCGCGCCTTCGAGTTCGGCTATCCGCCGGAGACCCGGTCCGTCGGCGTGCACTTCAAGCCGTGGGGGCTGGCGCCGTTCCTGCCGATGCCCGCGGCCGAGCTGTGTGACCGGCCGGTGACGGTAGAGCAGGTTTGGGGCCGGCCCGCCGTTGCTGAGCTGCGAGACCGGCTGGCCACGGCGGACGGACCGCACGAGATGCTGACGCTGCTCGAGGAGGAGCTAATGCGACGGCTGTGCGAGACCGCCGGCCTGGGACTGGTCCGCCATACGAGCAGTGTCATCGCGGCTACCAGCGGGGCGGTGGCGATCGGCGACCTGAGGGTGGCAGCCGGTGTCAGCAGCACTCATCTGGCACAGCGGTTCAAGGAGCTCATCGGCGTCACGCCGAAGCGGCTGGCCCGCACCTACCGCTTCGCCGCCACCGTGTTCGCGATCAACCCCGCCGGACCGATCGACTGGGGCGACCTCGCCGGTGGTGCAGGCTACTTCGACCAGGCCCACTTCGGCCACGAGTTCCAGGCGTTCACCGGGCTCACGCCGACCCGGTACGTCGAGGTCCGGCGGCGGTTCCTGCGCGAACATCCCGGCCACGTGCTGGACGGCTGGCCGCTGCCGGCCGATTGATTTCTTACAAGAGCGACAGCTCACGACACGCTAATTTGGGGGCACCCCAAAGCAGAGGAGAGCCCCGTGGGCAAGGTGGTCATGTACAGCTCGGTGTCGGTGGACGGCTTCGTCGCGGACGAGAATGACCAGCCCGGACCGCTGTTCGACTGGTTGTCCAGCGGTGACGTCCCGTTGGACGAGAGCGGCGAGGTGAAGGTGTCGCAGACGTCCTACGACTACACCCGGCCGTACTGGGACCAGATCGGGGTGACAATCGTCGGCCGCCACGTCTTCGACCTGACGGACGGCTGGGACGGAAAGCCTCCGAGCGGGATCGACCACGTGGTCGTCGTGACGCACCGGCCGGAGCCCGAGGGCTGGGACCCCGAGGCGCCGTTTCACTTCGTCGACGGCGTCGAGGCAGCCGTGGCCAAGGCGCAGGAGCTTGCGGGTGACCGCATGGTCGAGGTCGCCGCTGGCGAGGTCGGTGGCCAGGTGCTTGCCGCGGGCCTGCTCGACGAGGTGCGCATGGACGTCGTACCCGTCGTGTTCGGGTCCGGCAAGCGCTACTTCGGGCCGGTCGACGCGCAGCACCTGTTGGAGGATCCTGACGTGGTGATTCAGGGCAACCGGGTGCTTCACCTGCGCTATCGGGTGCGCCGTTGACCGATCTGAGCGGGTACGCGAGTGCACCGGTACCGGCGAGGTCTTCCAGATGGGCGGCGTCGGAACCTCCATCCTCGGAAGACCTCGACACCTACCCCGGTACCGACGCGCCAGCCACCATCCAACCAGCGACTACACCCTCAACTGTGAAGAGCCCAGAGCCCTCGTCGCAGCAACAGCCATCTGCTCGGTCAGATGAACCCGACGAACGCCAGGAGTTCCGTGAGGTGCTGGAGCGCGTTGCGGCAGTCCCTCAGTGGCGACTCGCCTCGAGCTCCAGCAGGCCTTGAGCCTGTACGACGGAGACCGACAGGGTCTTGTAGCCGACGTCGTCGAAGAGCACGGTCATCCGGTCTTTCTCGTACCCGAGAACCATGCCTGATCCCCATTTGGCGTGCCGCACGGTGCTGTGCAGCGGGTACGGGCCCTCGTCTGGGATCACCTCTGACGTGCCGCCGTCGCAGTTGTCGCAGTGCCCGCAGGGCAGGCTCAACTGCTCGCCGAAATAGCCCAGCAGCGACTGCATCCGGCAGCCCGGGCTCTCCGCGAAGCGGCGCATCATGTCTGTGCGGGAACGCTGCCCGGCCTGATAGCGGGCGTACTCAGCTAACGCCTCCCTGGCCGCCTGGGCCGGTAGGGGCGCATACCGCGCGACGCTGAGCTCGCCTCTTGTCCCGGTCACCACCGCACCGACCTGCTCGAGCAGGCTGATGTGGCTGGCGACCTTACGCGGACCCAGGCTGGTGGCCTTCGCCAGCGCGGTACGCGTCATCGGGCCACCGTGCAGGGCGGCGGCGACCGCTTGCAGCTCTGCCAGCTCAGGAGCGCCGCCGGTGAAGAAGCGTTGCAGGGCAATGTCCTCGGGCCGCCAGAGCAGCAACGCCCGGGCTGGTTGTCCGTCGCGCCCGGCCCGGCCGATCTCTTGCAGGTAGCTGTCGGGTGAGTCGGGCAGCGCCACATGTGCCACCCAGCGAATGTTCTGCTTGTCGATGCCCATGCCGAACGCCGACGTCGCGACCATGATCGGAATCCGGTCGGCGAGGAAGTCTTCGTGGCGGCGGTGCCGCATCCCCGCCGCCATGCCGCCGTGGTAGGCCTGCGCGGGGAAACCCGCATCGGACAGCCGTTCGGCAAGCTCCTCGGCGGCGCGCCGGGTCGGCGCGTACACGATGCCGGGTTGGTCGGCCTCCTTGAGCAGGATGAGAAGCTTCCGCCAACGGTATTCCTCGCTGGGACAGTGTGTGGCGGCCACGAAGAGGTTCGGCCGATCCAACCCGCCCAGAATCAGACGGGGCTTGCGCATGCCGAGCCGCGTGGTGATGTCGTCGCGCACCGGGGGCGACGCAGTGGCCGTCAACGCCACCACCGGCGGTCGTCCCAGGTCACGGATGAGGTGCCCGATGGTGAGGTAATCAGGGCGGAAGTCGTGCCCCCACGACGAGATGCAGTGCGCCTCGTCAACCGCCACCAGCGCCGGACGTAGCGCGCGGACCTCGGCCAGCCGTTCCGGCGAACTGAGCTGCTCCGGCGTGATGAACAGGAACGTCGCGGCACCCGAGCGCAGCTCGGCCAGGGCGGCGGCCTGCTTGCTCGGGCTCTCCGCAGAGCTGATCCGAACCGCGTGGAGGGTCGGATCGCCCCGCTCGTTGAGGTTGCCGATCTGGTCCTGCTGTAACGCCAGCAACGGTGAGATCACCACCGTGGGACCGCGCAGCAGCGTGGCCGGAACCTGGTAGACAGCGGACTTCCCGCCCCCGGTCGGCAGCACCACGAGCGCGTCCCGGCCCGCCAGAAGCGCCCGCATCGCGCGTACCTGGGCCGGCCGCAGCTTCTGCCAGCCGAAGTGTCTGCGGGCGGCGCGGCGCAGCCGGAGGGAGCGAAACATGAACATCATCGCGGGGATGCTAGCGAACGACGCATTCAGACGCCGGTTCGCGTTCGGAGGCGTCGTCACTGTGACCGGTCCGGGTCCTGGGCGCCGTACCGGCACCCGACGGTCAGATTGGATGGATCGGCGCGCTGGCGAAGACGCGGGCGGGGCCGTGGTCGAGGTGGCCGAGGATCACTCCGATCCGCCCGTGGCCGAGCGCGGTGAGGCCCGCGCGCTACCGTGGCGCGGGTGGTGATCGACTAATGGATGCTGGAACCGGGCGACAGCGGGCTGACCATGGCGTGACCGCGCGGTCCTGGCTGGCTGCGCGCCTCACACCCGGTGGCGCATTCGGCCTGCCGATGACCGTCAGTTTCCTGATGATCGCCGCCGCCGGGTGGGGACTGGGCGAGGTCGCCGAGGGTGTACGGGAGAACGACGATCTGGCTGCAGGCGATGCTGCGGCAACCGCCTGGGTGGTCGCTCACCGGACCGGGTGGCTCACCGCCGCTCTGCGGTTGGTCACCGACCTGGGCGGGATCTGGATGGCGTTGCTGTTGGTCGCCGTCGCGGCATTCTGCATGCCGTTGCCCGGCCCTCGCTGGCGCACGGCGGGTCTGATGGTGCTGGTCACCGGTGGAACCAGTGCGCTGGTCAACGCCGTGAAGCTGTTGATCGCCCGGCCCCGCCCGACGCTGCCGGACATGATCGCCGCAGCGAGTGGCTTCTCCTTCCCGTCCGGGCACAGCGCCCAGGCGGTCGCGGCGTACGCGTCGCTGGCGTACCTGGCCTGCCGGCGCTGGCCGGTGCCGGCGGTGCGGGTCTCGGCCTGGCTGGGTGCTGGCCTGGTGGTCCTGCTGGTCGGCTTCTCCCGGCTGTATCTGGGAGTGCACTGGCTCACCGATGTCCTGGGCGGGTACCTGCTGGCAGCGGCATGGACGACCACAGTCTGGGCGGTCGTCCGCTTCGCCACCGCACAACGGCACCGTCGCGTTGGGCGTGGGCGAGTTCGCGGAGGGCTTGAGCAGTGATGCCATCGACCCGTCCCGGCCTCCCGTCGATTCACCGGGGCACCTACTTTCCCCTGGCAACCACGGCGAGAAATGAGGATCGATGAGAGGAACCAAGCAGGTCGGCCTGGGGTTGGCGATGGCCGTACTGACCATGGCCCTGCCCGGTGCGCGGGACTTCCTCAAGCGGGTGGGCTGAATCAGAAGCACGGCGGCGACGCCACCGGCCGCCGGGGAGTGTCAGTGGCTACGGCTGCGCGGGGACGCAGTTGTTGCTCGTATGTGCAGGTGTGGTGCGCTGGAGTTCCCGGTACTGCCGGGCCTCACCGTGGTTGAAGGACGTTGAACGCGTCGTCGACCAGGGTTTTGAGGTCGAGTTTCCCGTCGCTGGACGTCCACGTGTCGACCGCGACGTTGAGGCAGTCGATGGCGGCGGCCGCCAGGACGGCATGGCGCAGGCCTTCGGAGCGACTCGATCGGCCGCCGTGCCGTGCCGCGAGCGCGGCGGCGAGCAGGGGCCGCCACACGCTCTGCTTCCTGAGCTGGCGGGCGCACAGTGCGGGGGTGCCGTGTACCAGGCGAGCCATCGCGAGGGTGCCGTGCGGGTCCTGGTGATAGTGCTGGGTGAGCAGGTCCAGCGCTCGGCGTAGGGCCGTCCAGTCGTCCTCGTCGGCGGGCCGGGCCCGCAGGGCGTCCGCGACCTGTTCACCCTGTGCGTCGAAGGCGCCGAGGACCGCCTCTTCCTTGCTGCTGAAGTAGCGCAGGAACGTGCTGCGCGAGACCCCGGCAGCGGCGGCGATGTCGTTGACGGTGACCTGGTCGAAGCCCTCCTGGCGGAACAGGTCGAAGGCGACATGGGCCAGTTCGGCCCGTACGGCCGCGCGGGCGATGTCTCTCGTACTCATCGGCCCTGCTCCCTTCATGTCGTCATGGTACGTGTCCTCGAACCGGTCTCGGGCCTCGTGATCGATACCAGCTCGCGCCTGCGAGCTATAGTAGCTCTGGTGAAACCGAGTCTCACTTATGAGTGAGCGTTACATCACCTGTATCACCCCTCTTGAACGGATTTGTCGTGTGACAACAACGCTGGGAATCCTCCGCAGCGGCACCTCGACGCCATGAACCACAGCCGCGCCACGGGTCCCCGCCGAGGAGATCCGGGCACCGCCGGCCATCACCCGGGAAGCAGGCCTCCATCGCGCGGCGGCCCGCGTCCAGGTGCCGTTGGTACCGCTGTTCGTGATCATGCGCTCGAGGATTAGGAGGGGCCCCGCGCGGGGCACACAAGATCAAGAAGGGCCTGACCGTTGACATGACGATCAAACCCCTTCGGTTGCCCCGTTCTTGACGAGTGGATCGGGACCGGACGGTACCGAGCCGCTGGTAGGCAGAAGGAAGGACCTGGTGCGCCCCGAAAGTCTGTTGTTGTTCGTCCTTGCGGCCGTCGCGGTCATCGTCTTCGCGCGGTGGTTGGCCTCGCGCTCGGGTCTGCCCGCGGCAGCGCTGCTCACGCTGATCGGCATCCTGTACGCCCTCCTGCCGGGACCGAACATCACCCTGGACCCGCACATCGTGCTGGCGATCGTCTTGCCGCCCTTGCTGTACAGCGCCGCGCTCGATTCGTCACTGCTGGCCATCCGCAGGAACATGCGCATCGTCGTCAGCCTGTCCGTGGTTCTGGTGCTCGTGACCGCCGTGGCCATCGGGGTGGGGTTCCACCTGTTCGTCGCCGGCGCGACACTGGCCGCGGGCGTCGCGGTCGGCGCGGCCGTCGCGCCACCCGACCCCGTGGCGGCGCTCGCGGTGGGCAGGCGGGTGAACCTTCCGCCGAAACTGGTCACCATCATCCAGGGCGAGGGGCTGCTCAACGACGCCACCGCGTTGACGGTCCTCAGCGTGGCGGTGACCGCAGCCGTCACCGACAGGTTCTCCTTCCCCTCGGCCGCCGGCCAGTTCGTTCTCGTGGCAGCCGGTGGGATCGCGGTGGGCGCACTGGTCGCGTGGGTGGTACGCCTGGCGCGACCGCTGACCAGGGATCCGCTGCTGGCCAACGCCATCTCGCTCGCCACCCCGTTCGTGGCCTACCTCCTGGGCGAGTACGTGCATGTCTCGGGGGTCCTCGCCGTGGTGGTCGCCGGTCTGATCGTCGGGCACTACACGCCCCGGCTCGCCTCCGGCGCGAGTCGACTCCAGACGAGCGCAGTGTGGCGGCTGGTCGACTTCCTCCTCGAGGGGTTCGTCTTCCTCCTGATCGGCCAGCAACTACCCAAGGTCGTGCGGGGACTGCAGCAGTACGACACCTCCACGATCATCATCGCGGCGGCGGTTTCCGTCGGCGTGGTGCTGCTCCTGCGCCCGCTGTGGCTGCTGGCGACCCAGTCGCTGCCCCGCTGGGCGCACACCCGCCTCGGCGGTGCCTCCGAGTACGACGACGACACCCCCGACGCCGCACGCCGCGAGGCCTGGGAGGCACGCAACGCTCGCCGGCTGACCGGTCGCGAAGTCGTCGCGCTCAGCTGGTCCGGTACCCGCGGCGTCATCAGTCTCGCCGCGATCTTCACCCTGCCGCTGGCAACGGACAGTGGCGCCCCCTTCCCGGACCGGGATCTGCTGCTGTTCTGCACCTTCGTCGTCGTGCTCGTGACACTGGTCGGCCAGGGGCTCACGTTCGCGCCGCTGGTGCGCGCGCTCGGCTTGCGTGCCGACGAGGCGGACCAGGCGCGCGTGCGCAACGAGGCCCGTTCGGCATCCGTCGAGGCCGCCCTGGCCCGGCTCACCGAAATCGCCGCCGAGGAACCGGAGAACATCGGCGCCATCGAGTCGATGCGCACCCAACTGAAGGCGCGCTTGGCCCGCTACCACGGCCGCCTCGACCTCCTGCAGGCGGCCGAGTCGTCACAGGTGCCGGCTTCACCGGAGTACGAAGCGGCGCTTCGCATCCGCCGAACCGTCATCGACGCCGAACGGGAAGAGTTGTTGCGATGGCGAGACGCCGGCCAACTGCCTGATGAAGGGCTGCGAGTCCTCGAACGTGAGCTGGATTATGAGGAGCTGCGCCTGCCCGCCCGGACACGGTAGGGGTTCAACCTTGCCCGCTGGTCTTCACGCACCCGGCCGCCGACAAACCTAGGCTGACGGCATGACGTACGGAGCTCGGGCGGTTGCCGTCGGACTGGTGCTTCACCCGACAAAGCCGGTCGACCCGTCGGTCGACACGATCGTCGCGTCGACCCGCGGCCACGCCGTGCGGATCCTGGCACGCGAGATCGACCGGCAGCGGGTCCCGGTCGAGGTCGAGGTCGTGCCCGACGCCCAATTCGTGGCCGAGGTGGACGGCCTGGTCGCGCTGGGTGGTGACGGCACCATGCTCGGCGCGATGCGACTGGTGGTCGACCGTCCCGTTCCCGTGCTCGGGGTCAACCACGGAAACCTCGGCTTCCTCGTCGAGGTGGCGCCCGCCCAGCTTCCGTCGGCGCTGGAGCAGCTCACCACTGGCGACTTCAGTATCGAGCAGCACGAGTGCCTTGAGGTGGGCGCCGACGGGGTCGAGCTCATGACGAGGTTCGGCTTCAACGACGTGGTGCTGAGCCGATCGGGCCGTACGGGCGCGGTCTCCATCGATCTCACCGTCAACGACGTGCATTTCGGCTACTACCGCGGGGATGCCGTCGTCGTCTCGACTCCCACCGGTTCCACCGCCTACAACTACGCAGCCGGTGGCCCGATCCTCTCCCCGTCCTCCGCGGCCATTGTGATCACCCCGGTTGCGCCGATATCCGGCATCAGCCGGCCCGTCGTGCTGGGCGTGGAGGACCGGATCTCCCTCGCCCCGGCAGCGGACAGCGCCCCGATCGCGATCGACGTCGACGGGACCCTGGCCGGCGAACTGCGGCACGGCGAACGGTTGACGGCCAGGGTGCGCCCCGAGGCAGCGCAGGTCGTACGGATCTCGGCGACGGAACACGCCCGCCGCAGCCGGGTCAAGCTCAGCCTGCTCGACCTACCACTGCGCCCGGACCAGCTGCTCGAGCTGATACCGCTGGAGTTGCGCCACAAAGCTGAGGCCGCGATCAGCCAGTCGAGGGCACCGATCACAGACTCACCCTGACGACCTCGCGCACTGCGTCGGGTCAGTCCCGGCCGACGGCGCGGCCGATCGCCTCCTCCACCCCGCCGATCCGATCAGCGAGCAGACCGAGCGCACCCACCGCGCGGTCCACCGGGTCGTCCGAGGCGCCACCGAGCGCTCGGGCCCGCTGGAACCCCGCCTTCACCTCGACCCAGCGCCGCGCCTGCGCCGGCGTCAGCCGGCCCCGCAGCTCGGCGAGCTTGAGCAGGTTGGCCTCCGCACCGGCGGCAAGGGTCTGCGCCTCGGCCAGGTAGTGGTCGTCGATGACCGCCTCCAGCTCCTCGTCGGTGAGCACCGGCACGATCCGCTCGGCGAGCTTGTTCATGTTCCGGTACGAGCCTTGGAGCTGGAACGGCGGCTCGGTACGGGAGTCGTCCGACTGGGCCGCCGAGGCGATGTACGCCTGGTTGTTGGCCAGCACCACCTGCTGCACCCGCAGCAGGTGGCGTAGGACCGCGACGATCTGCTCCAGCTCCACCGGCGAGTACGGGTGGGCGAGCTGATCCGCCCGGACCGTGTCGTCGCCCCGCGCCATCCGGACCAGCAGCTCGACATCGCCCCGGTCCCGCCCGGCCAGCGGCGCCAGCACGGGGTTGGAGGTGAGCGCGTTCTCGATGTAGCTGAGCGCGAACACCACCTCCCGGCCGGAGAGCACGTCGCCGAGGTTCCACACATCGGCCCGGTTGGCGAGCATGTCGGGCACCCGGAACCGCTGCCCCGACTCGGTGTACGGGTTGCCGGCCATGCAGACCGCGAACCGCTTGCCGCGCAGGTCGTACGTGCGGGTCCGGCCCTCCCAGACCCCCTCCATCCGGCGCTGGCCGTCGCAGAGCGGGATGAACTTCTGCAGCAGCTCCGGGGAGGTGTGCTGGATGTCGTCGAGATAGAGCAGGACGTTGTTGCCCAGCTCCAGCGCGAAGGAGATCTTCTCCACCTCCTGCCGGGCGGTCGCGTCGGGCGCCTGCGCCGGGTCGAGCGAGGTGACCGCCGAGCCCAGGGCCGGCCCGTCGACCTTGACGAAGACCAGGCCGAGCCGGCTGGCGACGTACTCCATCAGCGTGGTCTTGCCGTAGCCGGGCGGGGAGATCAACAGGAGCAGGCCGGACTGGTCCACCCGCTTGGCGTCACCCGTCGCGCCGAGCTGCCGGGCCAGGTTGTCGCCGATCAGCGGCAGGTACACCTCGTCGAGCAGGCGGTTGCGCACGAAGGCGCTCATCACCTTGGGCCGGTAATCCGCCAGCCGCAGCCGGTCCCGCTCGGCGGCCACCAGCGCGTTGCGCCGGCGCTGGTAGTCCCGGTACGCCGGCACGAGCTCGGTACGGTACCGGCGGGTGCGGGCCAGCGTCTCGTCCAGCCGCAGCGTGATCGCCGACCGGTCGATCCGTGGGTGCGCGCCGAGCAGTCCGCCGACCGTCTCCGACATGGTTGCTCTCGCCTCGTGCCGCGCCAGCTTCGCGCCGCACAGTTCGACGGCGACCGCCTCCGGCAGGTCGTACCCGGACAGGGAGCCGTCGTCGGTGGCGAGGAATGCGGTCAGCCACGCCTCGACGACCTGGTGCCGGCTGGCCAGGTCGCCGTCGAGCGCCCGCAGGTCGTCGTCGAATTCCCGTGTCGAGGGCGACTGCGGGCCGCCGAGGGCGCGCCGGAACCGGTCGAGCAGGGCACGCGCTCCGGCCCCGGTGGCGAAGCGGACGGGCCGCAGGGACAGCTCCTCGAAGAGGTACTCCCCCGCCAGGTCGGCCTCCCCGGCCGGCCCGGTCAGCCCGGCGTCGCGCAGGAACCGGCCGATTTCGGCGGCCAGCTCGGAGTGCAGCCGGTCGATCGCGTCACCGGCCGGCTGCGGCCCCACCCCGGCGACCTCGCCGGCCGCTGGGGAATCGGTGGCGGGCGGCGACAGCGGGCGGGCCGGTCGGCCGAACCGCTTCCGCGACCGGGCCAGCGAGGCGGCCCGGGCCGTCCAGGAGAGGCGGGCCGGCTCGTCGGTGCCGAACCGCCAGAAGAGCTGCGCCGCGGCCCGGGCGCCTGGCGGGTAGCGCAGCAGCCCGGCACCGGCGTGCAGGCGCAGCAGCGCCCGCAGGATCTCGGTGGCGTCGTGATCGTGTACGCCACCCTCGTAGCCCTCGTCGTAGCGGGCCTCGGCGTACCGGCGGACCAGCTTCCGCAGGTCGTCCGGCTCGTCCGCTGCCGCGTGCAGCCCGTCCAGGGTGAGCCCGTCCCGGCCCGCTTCGGCGTCGCCCAGGATCGAGGTGGCCAGGTACTCCGCGCGGTAGACCTGCGGCGACTCCGAGACCAGCAGCTGGTCCCAGAACCGGCGGGTGCGCTGGAACTCCTCGTCCCGGATCGGGGCGCGGTAGTCGGTGCCGGTCACCGCGACCGCCAACCGCCCGTCGTACGGGACCACGGTCACGTCGATCGGCTGGGTGTTGACCGCGAACCGGTGCCGGCCCAGCCGGATCGTCTCGCCGCCGTCGGCGTACAGGTCGAGTCGGTCGCGCAGCCCGCGGGCGGCCTCCTGCCGGGCGGCGCGGATCCGCCCGTCCAGCTCCTCGGCCCGGACCTGGTCGCCGAGCGTACGCAGCTCGTCGACGACCGCGCGCAGCTTGCCCACCATCGGGTCGGCCGCGAAGTACGTGTTGATCTCGTCGAGCGCGCCCAGGGTGGCGACCCGGCGCCGGACGCTGGCCAGGATGCGATCCGCCGACGAGACCAGCCGGTCGGCGCGGCGTGCCCGCTTCTCGAGCAGCGCCTGCTTGCGGGACGAGAACGCCTCGTAGATCTCGGTCCGGCGGGTCGCCAGCTCGGCGAGGAAGTCGTCGAACTCGCCGAACCGGGATTCCAGGTCCTCCACGCGCAGCAGCAGCCGGCCGAGCTGCTCGTCGCAGCGCTCGGCGGTGTCCGCCGCCGCCAGCGCCCCGGCCACGGCCTGACCGAGCAGCGCGAACTCGGCGGCGAAACCCGCCCTGCCCTCGACCTCCAGCAGCTCCCGACGGCGGTTGTCGAGCACGGCCCGGGCCCGGTTCACCCCGCCGAGCACCTCGCCGACGCGGGCCAGGATGCCGGTACGGACGGTCGCGTCGGCGATTTCCAGGCCGCCCACCACGTCGATGACGGTCTGCAGGCCCTCGGCGCGTTCGGTCAACCCGTCCCGGACCGGCGCGGCCTCGGCCACCGTGCCGATCGCGGCGGCCTGCGCGGCGAGCCGGTCCACTTCGTGCTGGTACCCGGCGAACGCGTCGTCCCGGTGCAGGAACTCCACCGCCCGGCGGCCCGCGGCGGCCAACTCGTCGTCGAGCCGCGCGGCGAGCTCGTCGACCCGCTCGTGGTCGACGTACCGCAGCTCCCGCAGGGTCTCGAGGTGGCCGCGCGCCTGGCGCAGCCCGCCCAGCTGCGTCACCCAGTCGTTTGCGGAGAGCGGCGCCTCGCCCCGGGCGCGGCGGGCCAGCGAGGCGATCCGGGCAGCGCTGTCGTCCACCGCGCTGCGCGCCTGTTCGGTCAGCGCCCGGACCTTCTCGTACTCGTCGAGGACCGCGCCCGCGGTGCGGCGCAGCTCGGCCAGCGGGGCCAGCAGGTCCCCGAGCTCGGTGTCGCCGAGCCAGTGGTAGTGGTCCACGGCCCGGGCGCAGGCGGCGATCAGCGCCTCGTAGACCCCGGACGCCGGGGCGGTGGCATCGACCATCCGGGCCACCGAGAGGCAGTCGGAGATGCCCCGGACGAGATCCGCGTTGCCGACCCGTTCCAACGGCCCGGTCCCGGCCGGCTGCGCGGCGGCGTACGCGTCCGAGACGTACGGCGTCTGCCAGACCTGCATCGGGTGGACCCGGGTCGGCTCCGCCGAGCTGGCCCGGAACACCACCAGCGTGCCGTCGTCGAAGAGCGAGAAGCCGTGGCACGGGATCGGTGCCGCGACCTCCTTACGGATGGCGTTGTACGGCAGCAGCAGCGAGCGTCCCTCGGCCCGGGCGTGGAAGACGTAGAGGACGTCCTCCCCGTTGGGTGAGCGGATGACCCGTTCGAACTCCAGGCTGGACACGTCGGTGTCGAAGGTACGGGTGACCCCGGTGGCCAGGTGGTAGCCGCCCGGGAAGATGATCCCGTGGTCCTCGGGCAGCCGCTGGCAGGCCGGCCCGATCCCGTCGAGCCGGACCACCTGCCGGGTCAGCGTGTTGAAGACCAGGTGCCGCCACTCGGTCTCCTTGTAGGGCCGCATCCGGAGCAGGATCAGCGGGCCGACCCGCGCCCAACTGACGTCGGCGTCGGCCAGGCTCTGCAACGGCTCGTCCACCGGCTCGCTGTAGATGCCCTCGCCGGTCTCGGTGTTGTTCTCCACCTTGACCGTCAGGGTGCCGCCCACCGTCTCGACGAAGACCTCGTTCTGGATGGAGATGTGCGGGTACCGGCCCAGGACGTGGTCCTCCCGGGTGGTCTCGATCCACTCGAAATCGTGCGACGGGGGGAACACATGCTCCCGCTCGCCCTGGTTGTCGAGGTACTCGACGCTGCCGTCGGTGCCGATCCGCCAACGCAGCACCCGGATGTCGTCGGTCCGCGGGCCGGTCTGGAACACGGCCAGCAGCCGCCCCTCGAACCGGCGTAGCTGCAGCAGCCGGGTCTGCCGGTAGTAGCGGTACAGCTCGCCGAAGTCGCGCAGGAACTGCGGGTCGCGCAGCAGCCCGGGCAGCTGGTCCGGGCCGGCCGCGTCGAACCGGAACACGTCCCCGTCGGCGCCGGTCTCCCGAGTGAAGCAGTGCAGCGAGAAGACGTCGTCGACCGTCGTCTCCCGCTTGAGACCGATGAAGACGTTGTAGCCGAAGAGCATCAACCCGCCGACCGAGACGATGTCCCGCGGCACGCAGTTGTGCGCGGTGCGGATCCGGACGGTGCTGAGCAGCCCCAGCTCCGCGCTGCCGAAGACCTCCAGCCGCCGGACGTTCAGCGCCTCCGCCCGCCGGGTCAGCTCGGCGGCCTGCCCGACCAGCCGGCTCCGCAGCACCTCGTAGCTGCCGGCGTCCAAGCCCACGCCGACCACCCCGCCGTCCGCCGCCGGGTCGCCGGTCGCCGCCGGGCTCGTCGGGGCATCGGCCCCGCCGGGCGTAGGCGCGGACGTACCGGCCCCGGCGCGGACGGCGTCGGGGCCGGTCACCGGCTCACTCACCGGCGCGCTGCCGCGGGCCGGCCAGGGCGGCCACCTGGGTGTCCGCCACGCCGAGGCGCTGCGCGGCCTTCAACAACTCCTGGAGCTTGCCCTGGTCGGCGGTGCCGGCGCGCATCTGCTGCAGGAGGAACGCGGACAGGGTGAGGTTCTGCATGTCCCCGGTGTTCAGCGAGCTGAGCATCCGGGTCAGGTCTTCGGTGAAGCTGGCGCTGCCGTCCCGCCACGGACGGGTGAGGTCCTGGGCCACGTCGGAGTGGGTGACGAAGCCGTCCACGCTCTTGCCGAACGAGATCGAGTTGAGTAGACGGTCGAAGAAGACGCTGTCCCCACCGACGATGTCGATGTTCGCCTTCTCCAGACCGGTCGAGACCAACTTCGCCTGCGCCTCGGCGACCTGCCGCTGGGCGTCCAGCCCGGCGAGGCGTACCTCCTTCTCCAGTTCGAGCCGGAGCCGGTACTCCTCGTGCCCGCGGGTGGCGTCGTCCAGCGCGGCCATCGCGGCGGCCTTGTCGGTGAGGCCCTCGGCCTCGCCCTTCAGCTTCTCGCGTACCGCCTCGGCGGCGGTCAGCGCCTTCTCGCGATCGACGGCGGCCTCCGCGCGGCCGACCTTCTCGATCGCCTCGGCGCTGCGCTCGCGGACCTGCACCTCGGCCAGGCCGGCGGCCGCGGCCTCGGCCTGGATCCCCTCGGCCAGCCGGATCTTCGCCCGGGCGTCCAACTCGGCGGCCTGCTGCCGCGCCTCGGCCAGCACCAACTCCTCGCGGGCCCTGAACTTGGCCGCCGCCTCGCCGGCCTCCGCCGCCTTGATGTCCTTGACCAGATTCTCCTGCGCCTCGGCCTCGGCCTGAATCACCACCGCCTGGCGGGTGCGCTCGGCCTCCTCGACCACCCGCAGGCGCTTGATGTGCTCCTCCTGCTCGGCGACGGTCTTCTCCACCGCGATCCGCTCGCGAATCACCTCGGCCATCGTCCGCTTCTCCGCCTCGACCTCCTTGTCCTTGGCGATCGTGCTCAGCTCGGTCTCCCGGTCCCGGCCGATCACCTCCAGCAGGCGGTCCTTCTCGATCCGCTCGGTCTCGATCGCGATGACCCGCTCCCGGTTCTTCTCCGCGACCGCGATCTCCCGCGCCCGGTTCTCCTGCTGGACGCCCAGCTGCTCATCGGTACGGATGTTCGCCGTCTCGGCCCGCAGCCGCTCCTCTGCCCGAACCCGGGTGATCTCCGCTTCCTCGCGGGCCCGCACCGTCTCGATCTCCCGGCGCTGCTTGGCCTCGGCGTCCGCCTGGCGCCGTTCCAGCTCCAGGATCGCCTCCCGGGCCTCGACGTTCTGGCGGGTGATCTCCTTCTCCTCGTTGCGCTGGAACTCGTTGGTCCGCACGTGCTCGATCGCGGTCAGCTCAGTGATCTTGCGGATGCCCTGGGCGTCGAGGATGTTCGCCGTGTTCAGCTGCGCCATCGGCGTCTGCTCCAGGAAGTCGATCGCCGCGTCCTCCAGGCTGTAGCCGTTGAGGTCGGTGCCGATCACCCGGATGATCTGGTCCCGGAACTCGTCGCGCTTGGTGTAGAGGTCGACGAAGTCGAGCTGCTTGCCGACCGTCTTCAGCCCCTCGGAGAACTTGGCGTTGAACAACTCCTGCAGCGTCTCCCGGTCGCTGGCCCGAGCGGTGCCGATCGCCTGGGCAACCTTGACCACGTCCTCGGCCGTCTTGTTGACCCGCACGAAGAAGGTGATCCGGATGTCGGCCCGGATGTTGTCCCGGCAGATCAGACCCTCGTTGCCGGCCCGTTCGATCTCGATGGTCTTGACCGAGATGTCCATGACCTCGGCCTTGTGCAGCACGGGCAGGACGACCGCGCCGGTGAACGTGACGTCGACGCGGCGGACCTTCGACACGATCAGCGCCTTGCCCTGTTCGACCTTGCGGAACAGACGGCTGATCAGGAAAAGCACGCCCAGGGCGACGAGGAGGATGACGGCGAGCAGTACGCCGATCCCGGTGGCGATGACATCCATGGTTGAGCGCGCGGGGCCGATCCGACGGTACGGCGGACGGACTGTCGCGCATCCTCCTTTCAATTGGGGCCGGGCTGTGTGGAACCGAGCCGGGCGGGAGGTGCCCGTCCGGTCTTGGATCGGAAGGTGACCCGTCGTCGCGGCGGACGGTCACCGACGACGGTTACGTCGGCGCATGGCGGGAAGGGTCGGAATCGACGGCGAAGTCGGCGGGCATCACCCAGAAGAACTCGCCCTCGACGTCGTAGTCGTAGATGAGCGCGGAACTGCCGGCGTGCAGCGGCTCGGCACCCGCCTGACGCACCTGCACGATCGCGGTGGATCCGTCGGCCGCGGCCACCTCCGCCTGACCGAAGTCGGCGGTCACCCGGCCGGTGCGGATGGTGCACAGGCTGCCGACGAAGGCCTGCCGGCTGGACTCCGTACCGGCCGGGAACAGGCGACCCAGCGGAACAGCGACCAGGCGGGTCACCAGCCCGGCGGCCAGCACGGCCACCAGCAGCACCCCGAACGACACCGCGATCCGGGCCGCCGCCCCGAGGCCGAGCCCGTCGAGCAGCACGGTGCCCGCCAGGCTGACGAACCAGGCCACCGCGACGAGCAGCGAGAACACGACGGCGCTGGGAACGCTGCCGAACCCGAGGCCGGCGAGGATGCCGCCGGGCACCCCGTCAACGTCGAGATCGTCCCCGAGATCCAGCACGCCGGTCAGCACCAGGAGCCAGTAGCCGACCACGACCAGCAGCAGGAAGCTGAAGAGCACGGTGGGGAAGCCGAGTGCCGCACCAAGGAAGCCAGTCACCGCGTCCCCTCTCCGTACCCGACGGCCCGTACGGCCACCGGCAAGATGATCGTGACACGGGGTGTCAACGGCCGGCGACCGGAGTGGTGGGCGGTGAGCTTCAGACCGAGGCTCTGACGAGGAGGGACGTGTGCCGGCTCCACAGCCACCGCAGGTACTGCTGCAGCTCCTCGGGCGTGGCGACCCATCCCTCGTCCAGGTACGCGAGGATGCGCTTCACCTCCCCCGGTACGAGGTCGTAGGCGGTGGCTCCGGTTTCCGGGACGGGCGTGTCCGGGGGTACGGCCACGGGAACCGGGATGATGGGAAGGCGAAGGCCACTCCCGAGAAGCGCCTTGAGGACCGTGAGGTAGGCGCGCGGAAGATGGTAGGGGGACACGACGAGTGCGAGACTCGTGATGCCGCGGCCCTTGACCTGGTTCACGATCCACGCGGCCTGCAGGCCCGTGTTGGGGGCCGGGTCGGCCTGCAGGCGGACCCCGTCGACGCGACGCAGGCCGAGGCTGCGCAGGTAGTCGAGCGTGATCTCGACATAAGACTCCTCAGCCGGGTTCCCGTTCGCCACCAGGAGGTAGCGGAGGCCGGGGTTCGCCTCCCAGTGGCGAATCGCATGGGTGAAACGCCACTCCTCGCCTTGACCGCTGAGAATGACGAGTGCGTCGACGTGGTCGGCGGCCGACTGGGGCAGAGCCAGGATCACCGTGAAGGCTCTCACCACGTCCAGGAACTGGCCGGCGCTGAAGCCGACGAGGTCCACATCCCTCACGATCCGAGGGGTCGCGCTGTGGGGATTCACCGGATACTCCGCCCTCACCCTCCATCGGGCCCCAGCCTCGGGCACGCCCGCCCAGTCGATGCCCCGGGGCCAGGGCCGGCTGCGGGTACGCGGCTGCGGCCGCGTACCCGCAGCTCATGGCTCCTCAGCCGCAGTTCCCCCAGGTGTACCTACCGTTGCCCTGCCACATCGTGCCGTTCAGGACCTCACCCTCGTACATGACGCAGGAGTCCCGCGCGGAGCGTTGCTTCGCGGCGTAGTACTTGTAGTTGCCCGAATCGGTGACCCAGGAACTCCCCTCGACCCGCAGGCTTGCGGCGACCCCGGTTGTCGATCCGACGGCCACCGCCTTGAGGGTGGCGACGCAGTTGTAGCCGGTCGCGCTGTTGTACATCAGGTAGACGTCGCCCACCTTGGTGCTGCCGGCGTAGATCGACCGGTGGCCGTCGGATACCTGGGCCCACGAGCCGCCGAAGTCGTTGTTGCAGGCTTGTGCCGCGGTGAACGGGTTCGTCGCGGCGTGGGCCGGCGACCCGAACGTCGCCACCGCAACAGCCACCGAGAGAATCGAGATCGACAGTCGTCGCACTATTACGCGCACACAGTCCTCCAAAGCTCCGGCGCGAGGATCACGCACGTGTCAGGCGCCATAAATCCACATCGGATGATCAACAGTACACACCGCGCCGCAATCTCGGCCCGGGAGGACGCCCGCCGGCTACTCCCAGTGGAGTAGGCGGAAGAAGTACCGCGGGCGGCGGTTGCCTACCCAGGGCGGACGAAGGCGCGCGCCTGGGCGGAGACGATCGGTGGCATGCCAGAAAAGTCGCTGTCCCCACACGTCGCAGATGGTGTCCTGGCCCCGGTGGCGGAGCACTGGCGGCTGCGCCGGGGCCCCCTGCTGATCACGTCATCGCTGGCCGTCACGGGCGGCACCCTGATCTATATCGCTCCGCTGGCCGCAGTGTGGCGTACCGCGTGGCCGTACGCTCTGCTGTTTGCCGCGCTGGGCATCGCACAGCTGGGAACCGTTGCCGGCGTGCTGGCCCGCCCCGCGTCGCGGCGGGTGCTGCTGGCTGCCGGTGCAGCGCTGGCCGTACTCGTCCTGTGGCTCCTGACCCGCGGCACACCGGCCCTGCCGGGTCCGTCGCCGTGGGCGCCGGCCGACTCGGTGATCGGGTTCACCGACTACATCTGCGCGGGCCTGCAGGTGATCGGCGTAGCGGGATTCGGCATCGTGTGGGTCCTCGGCGCGGTGGCCGCCTCCAGGGGGGCCGACGCGCGGGGCGCGCGCCGGCCGCGGCTGCGCCGGGTGGCCGGGGTGGTCGCTGTCGCGCCGGTGACGCTGGTCGTGCTCCTGGCCACGTTCGTGGGGTTCAGCGGGGCCAGCGACGGGCTCGCGGGAGCCGGGTTCCCCGGCGACACGGTGGCTCCGCGCCACCTGCCTGCCGGGCAGCGCAGCACGGTTGCGTACTGCCGGATGGACGGAGTGCCGCTGGCTATGGACATCTATACCCCACCGGCCGGGCGGGCGACGCCGGGCCGGGGTGCGCCGGTGGCGATGTATATCCACGGAGGTGGTCTGGTCATCGGCGATCGGAAACTTTCCGGGCTGGGGGCATCCCTGGCCGACCACGAGGCTGCGCTGTTCACCCCGCTGCGGGAGCGGCTGAATGCCCGTGGCTACCTTGTCGCCTCGATCGACTACCGGCTGACCCCTGCCGCCCCGTGGCCCGCCCCGTTCGAGGATGCCAAGTGCGCGGTGCGGTTCCTTCGAGCGCACGCGATCGACCTCGGAATCGACCCGGCGCGTATCGGTGTGTGGGGCGCCAGTGGTGGCGGTTGGCTCTCCTCGATGCTGGGTGTGGCCGGTCGGCAGGGCGGGTCCGGCCCGTACGCCGAACACTCCAGCGCGGTTCAGGCGGTGGTGGACATGTTCGGTGCGACCGACCTCAACGACTTCGCCGACGCGCCGCCGTTCATCCGGTTCCTGCTCTGGGCCGGTATCGGTACGTCCACGGCTACCCGCCACTCGGCCAGCCCGATCAACTACGTCACCGGTGATTCGCCGCCGTTCCTGATCCTGCACGGTGACCTGGACGAGGACATGGCACCGCGCCAATCCGTCCGGTTCGCCGAACGGCTGCGCGCCGCCGGCGTGCCGACAGAGTTCGTCGAGGTCGCCGGCACCGGGCACACCCTGGCCACCCCTCGTCAGCAACCGTCGCCGCAGGAGGTGGCCGACATGGTGGTGGATTTCTTCGCCGCAACACTGCGATGACGCCCGTTCAGGGCTGCCGTACGGCGGGACGGCCCGTGGCGGATCGGGCGTCCGGGCGCATACGGTGAGCGGGTGTTGAGGAGCGGGCCGGTGCTGCGACGGTGGATGGTGGACGCCGGAATCGCGCTCGCGGTGCTGGTTGCCGCCGAGATCGCGATAGCGACCGGCCGCGAGGACGGCTCGGTCGACCGGGACTGGTTCGCGTACCTGCTCGGAGTGGCGATCGCGGCACCGCTGCTGCTGCGCCGGCGATATCCGACCGTCATGTTGTACGCCGTCTCGGCGGTGCTGCTGCTGTTCTACGCCCTCGACTATCCAGGCTTCCCGCCGGCAGTGGTGCTCGCGGTGCCGCTGTACGACGCGACGCGCGCGGGGCGGCTGCGGTGGGCGGTGCCGGTGCCGGTGTTCTTCCTGACCGTCGGTACCGTCGTGCTGATCGCGCACCGGGAGATGCCGCCGCTGGAACTGCTCGCCGCGTTCCTACCACAGGCCACGACGCTGGCGGCGGCGATGCTGCTCGCCGCGTTGATGAGCAGCCGGGCCGCGTACGCCGCGGAGGTGCGGCACCGACTGGCCCAGGCGGAACGAGAACGTGAGCAGGAGGCGCAGCGCCGGGTGACCGAGGAACGGCTGCGGATCGCCCGCGACCTCCACGACACGGTGGGGCACGCGATCGCCACCATTACCGTCCAGTCCGCCGCCGGGCTGCGGCTGCTCGACGGTGAGCCGGAGCGGGCTCGAGAGGCGTTGGTGAGTATCCGGGGCACTGGCAAGGCGGCGCTCGCCGAGATGCGGGCCACCCTCGGTCAGCTGCGCTCTGATGGCGAGCCGAACCGGCACGGGCGTGGGCCGGCGGAGCAGGACACGGGACTGCACCGGCTGCCCGAGTTGCTGGCCGCAGTGCGGGCGGCGGGACTGCCGGTCGAGGTGGACGGAGAGTTGGCCACCGAGCAGCTGCCCGGGGCGCTCGACGAGGTGACGTATCGGATCGTGCAGGAGTCGCTGACGAACGTGCTGCGGCACGCCGGGTCCGCCGCTCGCGCCGAGGTGGTGCTGCGGGCGCTGCCGAACTCGCTGTGTGTGGAGGTACGCGACGACGGGGTGGGCGGCCTCGCCCGCGGGATACCGCCCGGCGGGCGAGGGCTGATTGGAATGAGGGAACGCATCGAGGCGCTGGGCGGTCGATTGACGGCCGGCCCCCGGCCGGACGGCGGTTTCCACGTCCGGGCGATACTGCCCCGGCCCGCGCCGGAGGGATCACCGGCCCGGGAGACGCTGGAAGGTAGGGCGCCGTGATCCGGGTGTTGCTCGTCGATGACCAGGCCCTGGTGCGGGCCGGATTCCGGGCCCTGCTGGAGGGCGTACCCGGCATTGAGGTGGTGGGCGAGGCCGGCAATGGCGGCACGGCGGTGGCCCTGGCCCGGGAGCTGCGCCCGGACGTGGTGCTGATGGACATCCGCATGCCCGATGTGGACGGTGTGACCGCGACCCGTCGGATCACCGCCGATGCACAGCTCTCGGCGGTGCGGGTGCTGGTGTTGACCACGTTCGCCGAGGAGGATGACGTGTTCGCCGCCCTCCGCTCCGGGGCCAGCGGCTTCCTGGTCAAGGACACCGACCCGGACGAGCTGGTGCAGGCCGTACGCGTGGTCGCCCGGGGCGATGCGCTGCTGTCTCCCAGCGTCACCCGGGCGGTGATCAGACGCTCGGTCGGGGCGGGCCAGCCCGCCGCCAGGCCGAGGCCCGAGCCACCGGAGCTGGCCCTGCTCACCGCCCGGGAACGAGAGGTGGTGCAACTCGTCGCGGCCGGCCTGAGCAACGACGACATCGCCGCCCGCCTGGTGGTCAGCCCGCTCACCGCGAAAACCCACGTGTCCCGGGGGATGGCCAAGATCGGCGCGCGGGACCGGGCCCAACTGGTGGTCTTCGCCTACCAGAACGGCCTGGTCACCCCGGACGGATACGACGCTCGGAGTACGCCCCGGTAGCAGGTCAGCCCGGAAGGTGTCTTCGCTGGGGGGACGTTTCCGCCTCGGGCACGCCGGACGATCGGCGTCATGACCGACTCATGGCTCTCCCGCCTCGCCGCCTTCTGCCATCGGCGCCGATTGACGGTGCTGTCCGGCTGGATCGTGCTCGCCGCGACCGTGGTGCTGCTCGCCGTCGGGTACGGCGCCGGCTCCGACAATGAGTTCAGCACCGACGCCACGCAGTCCGGCCAGGCGCAGCAGTTGATCGCCAAACACTTCCCCGGGTTCACCGGGGACAGCCTGACGCTGGCCGTGAAGTCAGACGCCACCCTGGACGATCCCACCGTGCGGGCCCGGGTGCAGCGCGTCGTCGACCTGCTCGCCGCCACCGGGCACGTCGCCCGGGTCAGCTCCCCCTACGACGCGCCGGACCAGATCGCCGCCGACCGGCGCACCGGGTACGCCGTGGGGATGCTCGACGTCCCCAGCGACGAGATGCCGGTCGCGACGACCCAGGAACTGCTCGACCAGGTACGCGGCGCCAGCGGGTCGGGGGTGACCTTCGCCTTGGCCGGGCCGGCCGTGAACAACGTCGAGACTCCCGGGGGTGGCCCGGCTGACGCGGTGGGGCTGGCCGCGGCGGCCGTCGTCCTACTCATCTCGTTCGGCTCGGTGCTGGCGATGGGGCTGCCCATCGTCACCGCGGTCCTCGGAATCGCGGTAGGCCTGTCCGGGATGTCCCTGCTGGGGCACGTGTTCCCGGCTCCCGGCTTCGCGCCGGTCCTGGCCAGCATGATCGGCCTCGGGGTGGGCATCGACTACGCCCTGTTCATCGTGACCAGGTACCGGGAGGCGCTGCACTCCGGACGTACCCCACGCCAGGCGGTGGTGACCGCGACCGCGACCGCCGGGCGGGCGGTGCTGTTCGCCGGCGCCACCGTCGTGGTGGGCCTGGCCGGGCTGCTGCTCACCGGACTCGGCTTCATGCGCGGCCTGGCGGTCGGCGCGGCCGTGACGGTCCTCGCGACCATGCTGGCCGCGGTCACCCTGCTACCCGCGCTGCTCGGCCTGGTCGGGCACCGGATCGACCGGCTGTCGGTGCATCGTCGGCGCGCCTCGGCCCGGCCCTGGTCGTCCCGCTGGGCCGACACCGTCATCCGCCGGCCGCTGGTCGCCGCCCTAGCCGGGGTGCTGGTACTGGCCGCGCTGGCCGCGCCGGCGCTGGGCCTGCGGCTGGGCATGCCCGACGCGAGCACCCAGCCTCGGGACACCAGCGCCTACGCCGCGCACCGGATCCTCGCCGACGGGTTCGGCGCCGGCTTCGACGCCACCCTGTCGGTCGTGGTCAGCCTGCCCGAAGGCGATCCGGATCGGGTCGCCACGGCCATCGCGGCCGAGCCCGGTGTGGCATCGGTGAGCCCACCGCGGCGCAGCGACGACGGAGCCGTCGCCCTGCTCGCCGTCCGCCCGACCACCGGTAGCCAGGACGAGGCCACCGTCGAACTGGTGCACCGGCTGCGGGCGATCACCGCGGACCAACCGGTACTGGTCGGTGGCGTGGTCGCCGCGGCCATCGACTTCGCCGAACTGACCGCCGACCGGCTCCCCCTGGTGGTCGTGGTGGTGGTCGGCCTGTCCCTGCTGTTGCTGGTGATGATCTTCCGGTCCCTGCTGCTCGCGATGAAGGCCGGCCTGCTCAACCTGATCTCGATCGGCGCGTCGTTCGGGGTACTCGTCGCGGTGGTGCAGTGGGGCTGGCTGGGCGAGGTACTGAACTTCCCCACCACGATGCCGGTCACCGCCTGGGTGCCGCTGATCATGTTCCCGGTACTGTTCGGACTCTCCATGGACTACGAGGTCTTCCTGGTGTCCCGAATCCGGGAGGCGTACGACACGATCGGCGACACGCGGCTGGCGGTACGCGAGGGGCTCACCCGCACCGCCCGGGTGATCACCGCCGCCGCGGCCATCATGATCGCCGTGTTCCTGTCCGTGATGCTCGGCGCCGATGTCGGTGTCAAGCAACTCGGCCTCGGCCTGGCCGTCGCGGTGTTCGTGGACGCCACCATCGTGCGGCTGATCCTGCTGCCGGCCACGATGGAACTCGTCGGCCGGTTCAACTGGTGGCTGCCGGGCTGGCTCGACCGGGCACTGCCCAGGGTCCGCCTCGACGGTGCCGAACCCGCGACCGGCGCTGAATCCGTACGCCTGACGGAGGCGGCGACGGTGTGAGAACGGAGGCCTGACGGGCGGCGCCCACCTGAACCGTCACGAGCTACGTGGTTGCCCAGCCGTAGCCGCTGCCGTTGCGCCGTAGCACGGTGTGTGCTGCCTGGAGAAGGGCGGTGAGAGCGGGATGGTCACGGTTGGGGAGCCAGGCCAGGGCCGCCGTGGACAGCGGTAGATCCGAGACATCGACGTAGGCGACGCCCCGGCGGTGGTAGTCGCGGCGGGCCTCGGCGGGCAGGAAGGCGATGGCCTGGCCGCGGGCGACGGCCGACAGCAGCGCATCCATGTCCCCGACCACGGGGCCGTAGCGTACGGCGCTGCCGTCGGGGCGGGGGTTGACCGTCCAGTAGTCCCACCACTCCCGCAGCTCGGGGATCGGGACGTCGGCCACCACGCGGTCGGACAACTGGGCCAGGGTGAGCGGTGCCTGACCCACCAGCGGGTCATCGGCGGGCAGACACGCTACGCGGGGCTCGGTCGCCAGGTGCAGGCTCCGCAGGCCGGGCGGCAGCGGGGGCCGGAGGAACGCGGCGTCGACCTCGCCGCGGGGCAGGACGTAGACCTGCTCGACGAAGTTGACGGAGCGGATCTCCATGGTGATCCCGGGATGCCGGGCAGACAGTTCGGCGAGGATGGCGGTCACATATGGCATGAAGGCCTCGCCACCGATGGCGCCGATCTTCAGGTGGCCCCGCACCTGCCGGGCGTAGGTGGCGGCGACCCCCTGCAGGCGTTCCATGGCAGTGACCAGCTCACGCGCTTCAGGCACCAGAGACCGACCGGCCTCGGTGAGATCCACCCGGCGGGAGGAGCGTCGCACCAGGTCAACGCCCAGCCGGTTCTCCAGCGCCCGGATCTGCTGGCTGAGCGCCGGCTGCGTCAGGAACAGGCGCTGGGCCGCACGGCCGAAGTGCAGCTCTTCGGCCAGCACCAGAAACAGCCGTAGCTGGTGAACGCTGGGCTCATGGGTGGCGGGCCGTGACGGTCGGCCACCGGCGCCGCTGGTGGTCATAAAGAGCAGTTTATCAATCAAGCCCGAGAGCAAATCGCCGATCGCTGTACGGCAAACGCTTGTCAGGCCACGATTGGCGGACAGGCAGGCCACTCGCACCATCCACGACGGCGCAGGCAACGGGGGCGTCGTGGAGCGGTCTGGTAGCACTGGAAAGCGGGCTGGCGCCGTCGGCGCCCGCCCACTTCCTCGTCAGGCCGTCAGCCGGTCCCGGCCATCGCCGCGAGGCGACGGGCGAGCAGGGCGGCGGCCTCCCGCAGCTCCGGAGGCTCCAGCACCTCCGCCTCGAAGCCCAGCCGGGCCACGTGCGCGGCGAGCCAGTCCAGATTTTCCCCGCCGACGAGGAGCACGCACCACCCATCGCGATCCTCCTCGACGCGCCCCACCTGGGACGGCACCAGCTCCCGCACCTGGTCGGGCCGGGCGTGCACCCGCACCCGGGCGAGATACCGGTACGGCGCCGCGGTTACGGACCGCTGCACGTAGGCGACCGGGTCCGGGTGCTCCCTCGCCCGGAAGCGCCAGGTCGTCGCCATCACCTCGCGCATCCGGTCCAACCGGAAGGTGCGCCAGTCCTCGCGGTCGACGTCCCAGGCCATCAGGTACCAGCGGCGGCCGGTGGTGACCATCCGCACCGGCTCGACCGTGCGCTCGCGCTCCCCGCCGTCTCGGCCGGCGTACCGGAACCGCACCCGCACGGCGTCGCGGCAGGCCCGCGCGAGCGTCACCAGCAGCTCCGCGTCGATCTCGACCCCGGGGCCGACCAGGGTCTCGGTGGCGCCGTGCACCGCCCGCACCTCGGCGCGCAGCCGGGGCGGCATCACCTGGTCGAGCTTCGCGAGCGCCCGCAGTGCCGCCTCGGCCGCCCCGGCGACCGTGCCGCCCGACGCCAGCCGCAGGGACACCGCCGTCGCGATCGCCTCCTCGTCGTCGAGGAGCAGCGGCGGCAGCCGGGTGCCCGCGCCGAGCTGGTAGCCGCCGCCGACGCCCGCCGTCGCGTGCACGGGGTAGCCGAGCGCGCGCAGCCGCTCCACATCGCGGCGCACCGAGCGGTCGGTGACTCCCAGCTCGGCGGCCAGCTCGGCCGCGGTCCAGGACGGCCGCCGCTGCAGCAGCGCCAGTAACCGCAGCACTCGCTCGGTCGTCGTTTCGACGGTCACGCGGTCATCGTTTCACAGATCGCGGAACGATCCTGTCCGCTATATGAGCGAGGCTGGAACCATGACCGACCAGACCTGGAACCCCCTGCTCCGAGAGCAGCTAGCCTGGCCCTGGACCAACCAGCTGCGCGATCGCCTCGACGGACTCACCGATGACGAGTACTTCTGGGAGCCTGCACCCGGCTGCTGGAGCGTGCGCCCGCGCGGCACCGGCACCGCACCGGTGCAGGCCGGGTCCGGTGCGATGACCATCGACTTCGCGATGCCGGAGCCCGTCCCGCCACCCTTCACGACGATCGGCTGGCGACTCGGGCACGTGATCGTCGGGGTGCTCGCGGTGCGCAACGCCGCGCACTTCGGTCGCGCGCCCACCGACTACCGGTCGTTCGCGTACGCCGCGACCGCGGCCACGGCCCTGGCCCAGCTCGACGCGGAGTACGCCACGTGGCTGGCCGGGGTCGAGTCCCTCGGCGAAGCCGGCCTCGCCCGGCCGTGCGGGGAGGCGGAGGGACCGTACGCCGAGCTTCCTCTGGCAGCGCTTGTGCTGCACATCAACCGCGAGCTGATCCACCATCTGGCCGAGGTGTGCCTGCTCCGCGACCTTTACCTGAATGTTCACCAGCAGACCCGACGGGAGGCGAGCTGAGATGGCCCGCGACGTCCAGATCACGTTCGACTGCGCCGACCCCGCCGGGTTGGCCGCGTTCTGGGCCGAGGCCCTCGGCTACCGACTGCAGGACCCACCTGCGGGCTTCGAGTCGTGGGAGCAGGCCCTGGACGCGCTGGGCGTGCCGCCCGAGGGCCGCAACGACGCCTCGGCGGTTGTCGACCCGGAGGGCTCCGGGCCGCGGCTGTTCTTTCAGCGGGTGCCGGAGCGCAAGCAGGCCAAGAACCGCGTGCACCTCGATGTGCGGGCCGCCCCCGGGCTCAAGGGCGACGCGCGGATGGCGGCCCTCGAGGCGGAGGCCGAGCGGCTCGTCTCCCACGGCGCCACCCGGCTCAGGCGCTACGAGCCCGCTCCCCCGCTCGGCGCCGGTCACATCGTGATGGCCGACCCGGAGGGCAACGAGTTCTGCCTCGACTGATCAGCGGCGCGGCGGGGCCGGCGACATCAGCGCGTCCCGGCCTCGTCGTGAGGTGGCGGGCTGCGCTCGGATTCTCAGGCGGTTGGCAACGGAGATCACGCCGAGGCGGATCGCTGCTCGCCACCGCTCACTCCCCTACGGCGCTGTCACACGATCGGTCGTGCCGGACATCTCTTTTCTGTGGGCAGGAGAAAGGAGATCACGATGAGGGCCGTGGACGACGACAGAATCGACCAACTGGTCGCGAGCGCGGCACCCGCTGCAACGATCGCTACTGATGAGGAGATCGGGAGCCTCTTACACCACATGGCCGGTGACGTCATCCAGGAGCAGCCGGCAAGGTCACGATCCGGCTTTGCCGGTGACTCTTCGCGGTGGCGACGGCTGCTGGTGGCGCCCCTGGCCGCCGGTGCCGTGATGCTGACGGCGGCCGCCGGCTTCGTCGTCTGGCACGACTCCGCCTCCCCGGATTTCGAGCAGGCGCTGACGCAGTACACGGCCGAACTCCCACTACCGCCCGGAACCGACCGCGCGGCGTACGTGGCACAGGTGCGCGAGCAGGGCCTGGAGCAGCCGGTCACGGTCTCTGACCTGACCGTGAACGGCATTGTCAGCTACTACGGGGTTTGCGCCTGGCTGACAGCCTGGGACCGCCGGCACGCCGCAGGTGACGAGGCGGGCGAGGCGGAAGCCGTCACCGCCTTGCGACGGGCGATCACCGCTCCGGCGCTGGGGGCAACCGACGGCGGTGGCGTGGTGGAGAACCTGCAGCAGGTCGTGGCTGCCGCCGCCGCCGGCGACCGTTCCCCCGTCGACACGGAACTCAACGCCAACTGCGCCGGGCTGCCCCTCGAGGGAATTCGGTGACCGATGTCCCCCGCAGCCGAAACCCGCTTCACCGAACTGATGAACGACCACGGTCGCGCCGTGCTCGGCTACCTCACGCGGCGCACCGATCCGGTGCCGGACGCTGCGGACCTCATGGCCGAGGTGTTCGTCGTCGTCTGGCGGCGCCTCGCCGATGTGCCTGACGAACCGCACCAGGCACGCGCCTGGCTGCTCGGCACCGCCCGCGGCATCCTGGCGAACCACCGTCGCAGCGCCCTGCGTCGCAGCCAACTCGCCGATCGCCTGCGCCAACACCTGCAGACGCAGCCGGACACGGTCCTCGACGACACCAGCTCGCTGGTGCGCTCGGCCCTGGACCGGCTGAGCGACGATGACCGGGAACTGCTCACCCTCATCGCCTGGGAAGACGTGAGCCCGTCCCAGGCCGCGATCATTCTGGGCCTCTCTGCCGCCGCAACCCGTAAGCGCCTCGAACGGGCACGAATACGCCTGCGGGCCATCCTCGATGCCGAAGAGCCGGCGCTACTGCGATCCGCCGCGCGAGAGTAGTTGCGAATCTGCGCGCCGGCGGCGGCAGGAGTGCTACTGCACCGTCCAACCTAGCGCCAGGCCGCCTCGGATCGTCACATGCCAATGTCCTCTTTGTCGGCATGTGGGGATGCGCGACCGATCGGCGGAGCAAAGTGGAATTTCGTCGGAGGGGGCGGCAATGCTCCCTCCCGGCGCGACGAGGGGTCGCGCCAGACGGGGAGTACCCATGATTCGCAGATCACCATCGGCTCACACCCGGGGCGCATTGCCGCGCCGGATCGCCGGCGCTACCGCCGCCGCCCTGGCCGCCGCCGCGGTCGGCATCGCGGCACCGGCCGCCGCCGCCGACACCAGCACTCTGCTGGAGGGCGTCACCAGCGCCCGCGACCTGGTCGCCGGCGACGGCCGGGTCTTCGTCGCGGCGGCGGACCGGGTCGTCGTCGCCGACGCCACCGGCGCGGTGACCGACACGCTGGACGGGATGGCCGGCGCGGTCGGCCTCGCCATCGACACCGACCGCGACCGCCTCTACGTCGCCCTGAGCGACAGCGGTGAGCTCGCCGAAATCGACACCGGCAGCCTGCAGGTCGTCCGCAGGATCGGCCTGGAGGGGCACCGGTGCCCGACGAACCTGGCGCTGTCCGGGAGCCGCATCTGGGTCGGCTACGGCTGCGGGACCGAGTCGACGGGCGGCGTGCTGACACTCGACGTCACGGCGGCTGAACCCACGATTGTCGGCATCACCAGCTACCAGTACCAGGCGCCGCGGGTCGCGGTCGCCGGCAACGTGCTGGCCACCGGCTCTCCCGGCCTCAGCCCCGCATTGGTCGACGTCTACTCCGTGGACGGCGCGCAGGCGACGCGGCGCGGCACGATCATGAACAGCACTGTGGCCAACCTGCACGAGTTGGTCGTCACCCCGGACGGCAGCGAGGTGATCGGGGCTTACGGCAGCGCGTCCACCCACATCGGCTACGACACCACCACCCTGGCCGAGGTACGCCGCTACGGCACCGGCCCCGGCAGGCCGAACGCGGTCACGATCAGCCCCGACGGCCGCTACTTGGCCGGGGGGCGCTCCACCAGCCCCGACCTGACCGTCCACACCCTCGCCGACGGCGCGCCGGTCAACCGGGCCGACAAACCGGAGGGTGAGCTGGTGGCGGGCAGCCTCGCGTTCCTCGGCACCGACGTCTTCGGCCTGGTCCACGACCGGCAGGGCGAGCGCTACCACCTCTGGCGGTCGATCGACGTGACCCTGCCCAAGTCGGCCCTCTCGCTGGCCGCGCCGGCCGCCGCCACCGCCCTCGACCCGATGACCGTCACCGGCCGGCTCACCCTGGCCGACGGCGCGGCTCCGGGCGTGCAGCCGCTCGGCGTCACCCGGATCCTGCCCGACGACACCCGTACCGAGCTCTCCGCCACCACCGCGGCGGACGGCACCTTCACTGTCACCGACACTCCACCGGTCAGTGGAGAGATCCGCTACGAGGTTTCCTGGGCCCGCACCCCGAACTACCAGGGCAGCCAGGCCTCGCTGACGGTCCCTGTAGCCGGGCGCACCCCGACCCTCGCCCTCACCGGGCCGGGGACCGGCGACGACGGCAGGCGACTCCAGCTCTCCGGCAAGCTGACCTTCGACGGCAAGGTGCCCACCGCACCCCAGCACATCGGGGTGACCAAGACCATCTGGAACAACCGCCTGAACGGTGTCACCGAGGACCTGCCCGCGGTCACCACCGACAGCCTCGGCGCCTTCACGATTGTCGACACGCCGACCCAGGGCGGCCGGTACGTCTACACGGTCAGCTGGGACGCCGGCTCTCAGGTGTACGCGCCGGCCTCGGCGACCCGGGAGATCACGGTCTCCTCCAAGGACTCCCAGATCGGCGGCCAGGTCGCGGACCCGGCGTACGCCGGCGAGAAGTTCCGGGTGACCGGTGCCATCTCCCAGGACGTCGGCGCCTGCCAGGGCCCGGCCACGGTCCACGTGAGCCGGATCGTCAACGGCGGTAAGGAGAAGAAGCTGCCGGACGTCACGACCGACGCCTCGTGCGCCTTCGGTTTCGACGACACCGTCGCCGTGACGGGGCAGGTCACCTACACCGTGTCCTGGGACGGCAACCCCACCCACCGCGGGTCGTCCGGCACCATCAAGGCCACCGTGCAGAAGCAACCGTCGTCCATCGAGGTCACCTCTCCGGACCGAACCCTGCTCAACGGTCAGCAGGCGGTGATCGACGGCAAGGTCACCGGCACCCGCACCGGGTCGATCGGCGCGAGTCAGACGCTGACCGTCAACCGGGTGGGGCCGGACGGCTCCTCTGTCACGCTTCCGAACGTGACCACCGCCGCGGACGGCACCTTCTCGCTCCGCGACTCCCTGCCCACCATGGACGCCAGCACCTACCCGCAGTTCACGTACGAGATCGCCTGGGCCGGCAACGCCACGTACCAGGGCAGCAGCGCCAGCCTCGCCTTCTACATCGTTCCGCCCGACTGCACCTGCTGACCCCGGTTGTGATCGTCGCCCGCCCGGGTCACCGGGCGGGCGGCGTCGCGTTCCGGGTCCGCCGGACCCGGCATTCCTACCCGCCGGGTCCTCGCGGTTCCCGCGTACCTGCGGGCCGCCTCCGGGCGGCGGTCAGCTCGCGGCGTCCAACTGCCGGCGCAGGCTCAGCGGACGCATGTCGGTCCACACCTCCCCCACGTACGCGAGGCACTCGTCCTTGTGGCCGGTCCGGCCGGCCTCCCGCCAGCCGGCCGGGACCGGCTGGTCGGCGGGCCAGATCGAGTACTGCTCCTCGTCGTTGACCACGACGGTGTAGCGGATGTCGTCGTCGGTGCTCATCGGGCTCCTTCGGGTTCGGCGGCCAGCCGGGCGTCGGCCAGCTCCTGAAGACGGTTCTTGTCGGTGACGATCAGCCGGTCCGGGATGGCGTCGGGCAGGACGTCCTCGAGCGTCCGGACCGGGCGGTACCTGTATGCGACGAGTCCGAGCAGGATCGTCAAGAGTCCGGCGAGGACGACCAGCAGCGCGATGCCGCGGCCGGGTCCGGCGCCGAGGAGGCCGGCCGCCCCGGCCAGCGGGCCGCCGGGGGCGGTGGCCGCCTGCATCCGTCCGGCCAGCGGCCCGGCGGAGAGGAACCCGGCGGGCACCATCAGCCAGCTCAGCATCAGCGTGGTGGCGATGACCCGGCCCTGCAGTTCCAGGCCGACCTTGGTCTGCACGAGCGCGAGCCAGTGGGTGTTGAGCACGGCGGTGGCCAGGCCCATGCCGAACAGGCCGAGCGCCGGGAACAGCGGGTGCGGGTGCAGCCCGATGACCACCATGGACGCGCCGATCAGGGCGAAGGACGCGAGGATGCCGGTGACCCGTCGTCGCGTACCGCCCCAGACGCTCATCCCGACGGCGCCGACGACCAGGCCGGCGCCGCTGGCGGCCAGGACCATGCCGAGCACGGTCGGGGCGGCCATGGACAGCGTCAGCGGGGTGGCCAGCACCTCGATCATGCCGAAGAGGAAGTTCAGCGCGGCGGTGAAGGCAATGATCGCCACCAGGCCGTGCCGCCGGCTGATGTAGCGCCAGCCGCCCAGGATCTCCTGGAGGAACGGCTCCTCCCGCTTCTTGAACCCGCTGTTCGGGAACCGGACGCTGAGGGTGACGGTGACGGCGAACAGGAACGTCGCCAGGTCGATCAGCACCACGCCGCGCAGCCCGATCGCGGCGGCGAGCGCCCCGCCGAGCAGCGGGCCGAGGATGGTCCCGGAGCCGCTGCCGAGCTGGGCAAGGCCGTTGGCCCGGCCGTAGTACCGCTTGGGCACGAGCTGGGTGATCGCCGCGAGGTACGCCGGTTGCTGGAACGCGGTGGCGATCGCGCTGAGGGTGACCACGGTGAACAGGTGCCAGAGCTGGAGCCGGTCGGTCCACAGCAGCGCCGCGAGGGTGACCGTGCCGGTGGCGGCGAGGGTGTCCGCGGCGGCGATCATCAGGCGTTTGTTCCACCGGTCGGCGAGCGCTCCGGCGACCGGGGCGAGGAACACCGCGGGCAGCAGCGCCAGCACCGCCGTGGTGGCGAACAGGGTGATCGAGCCGGTGCGCTGGTAGACCCACAGGCCCATCGCGAACGTGGTCAGGCCGGTGCCGACCAGGGAGACGAACTGGCCGAGGGCGACCAGCAGGAACAGCCGCAGGCTCGGTGCCGGTCCGGGCCGCGCCGCCGGTCGCGGTGGCGTCGGCGGTGGCCCACCCCGGTCGGGTACGCGCGCCGGCCCGTCCACCGCCGGGACGGCGGCTACCGGTGGCGCCGGCGCCGGCTCGGACCGCGGTGCCGGCTCCGTCTCGACCGGCGTGGCCGGGCCGGTACGGATGATCTCGACCAGCTCGGCGGCCTGATGGTTGTGGAAGTAGTGGCCCGCGTACGGGATGACCGCGAGGTCCACGGTGTCGGAGAAGTACCCCCACTCGTGGTAGCGCTCCTCGTACAGCTCGGTCACCCGGTCGCTCTCGCCGACGACACACAGGATCGGTGCGGCGATCTTCCGGTGCTCCGGGTCGGCGTACGCGCGGGCGTAGAAGTCCTCCCCCTCCCGGGCGTCGTGCAGGAAGACGCCCATGATGAAGTCCTTCTCCCGTTCGGTCAGCTCCTCGGTGAAGAAGCCGACCGCGCGCAGGAACTCCAGCGCCTGCCGCTTGGAGGTCCACCGCTCGGTGGGGAAGGTCCGCCGCAGCCAGGCGAGGAAGCGGCCGGGCAGCGGCGGGGCCGGGAAGTGGCCGCCGATGACGACCCGGACCAGGTCGACGCCGCGTTCCTCCAGTCGCCGGGCCAGGTCGACGGCGGTGGCGCCGCCCATGCAGTGCCCGTAGATGGTGACCGGTCCGGTGATCGTCGCGGTGATCTCCTCGACGCAGCCGGCGACCAGCTCCGGCAGGGACGGCGCCGGCTCGTCGGGCCGGTTCACGTCGTGGCCGGGCGGGTCGAGGGCGTACACGTCGAGGTCGGCCGGGGCGGCCTCGGCGAGCGACCGGAAGGTGATCGCTCCGGCGCCGGCGAACGGCACGCAGACCAGCGTGCCGGTGGTCGTACCGACCGGGCGGGGCGGGGTGAGCCGGTGCAGCAGGGTCCGCTCCCCGGTGTCGGTGTCGCCCATGTGCGCGGCGAGCGCCCGCACGGTCGGGTGCTTGAAGATGTCCAGCACGCCGACCGAGCCGCCGAGGCCGCTGACCGCGCGGACCGCCTTGAACGAGTCGCCGCCGAGGTCGAAGAAGTTGTCGTCGATGCCGATGGCGTCGACGCGCAGCACCTCCGCCCAGCGGGCGGCGATCGTCGCTTCCAGCTCGGTACGCGGCGGCGCGGCCTCGGCGCCATCGCCGACGGTGACCGGGCCGGGTGCGGGCAGCGCCCGCCGGTCCAGCTTGCCGTTGGGGGTCAGTGGGAACTCCGGCAGCACCACGAACGCCGACGGCACCATGTACTCCGGCAGGTGCGTACGCAGGTGTGCCCGCCAGTCCCCCGGGTCGTCGCCGGCCACCACGAGGTACGCGACGAGCTGCGGTTCACCGTCGTCGTCGCGGACCACGACGGCCGCCTGCCGGACCGCCGGGTGGGCCTGCAACAGGGACTCGATCTCGCCCAGCTCGATGCGGTAACCGCGCACCTTGACCTGGAAGTCGTTGCGGCCCAGGAACTCGATGCTCCCGTCCGGGCGGTGTCGGGCGAGGTCTCCGGTGCGGTACAGCCGCCCGCCGGGTGGCCCGAACGGATCGGGCACGAACCGGTCGGCGGTGACGTCCGGCTGGCCGAGGTAGTCCCGGGCCAGTCCGGCGCCGCCGAGGTACAGCTCGCCCGCCACACCGACCGGCACCGGCTGCCGCCGGGTGTCCAGCACGTACGCCCGCGTGTTGGCCAGCGGGTGGCCGATGGTGATCGGGGCGGTGTCGGCGGTGATCTCGGTGCCGGTGGAGTAGATGGTCGTCTCGGTCGGGCCGTAGAGGTTCCACAGTCGACCGACCCGCGCGGTCAGCTCCCGGGCCAGGGCCGGCGGCAGCGCCTCCCCGCCGGTCAGCGCGGTGAGTTGCGGCGAGCCGGTCCAGCCGGCGCCGAGCAGCAGCCGCCAGGTCGCCGGGGTGGCCTGGAGCACGGTGGCCCCTTCGGCGTCCAGCAGCGCGGCCAGCCGCCGGCCGTCGTACGCGTCGTCGCGGCCGGCGACCACCACCCGGGCGCCGGCGGTCAGCGGGCCGAACAGCTCCAGCACCGAGATGTCGAAGGCGATGGTGGTGATGGCGACCAGCCGGTCGTCGGCGGCGATCCCGACCCGGCGGGTGACGGCGTGCAGCAGGTTGACCATCGACCGGTGTGCCACGCGGACGCCCTTGGGCCGACCGGTGGAGCCGGAGGTGTAGAGGACGTACGCGGCGTTGTCGGGGCCGGCGGCGGGCCCGGAAACGTCGCCCCACCCGGCCCGGTCGCCGTCCACGACGACCCGCCGCGCGGCGACGTCGTCGTAGCGGCCGGCGAGGCTGCGCTGCGTCACCAGCACCCGGGCCCCGGCGTGGTCGAGGATGTAGCGCTGCCGCTCGGCCGGGTACATCGGATCCAGCGGCAGGTACGCTCCGCCGGCCTTCAGCACGGCCAGCAGGGCCACCAGCATCTCCGGTGAGCGGTCCAGCGCGACCGCCACCAGCACCTCCGGTCCGACGCCGAGGGAGCGCAGGTGACCGGCGAGCCGGTCGGCGCCGACGTCCAGGTCGCGGTAGGTCAGCGACCGGCCGGCGCCGGTGACCGCCACCCGGTCCGGCGTGCGGGCGGCCTGCGCGGCGACCAGGTCGGCGACCGTGCCGGCGGGCACCCTGTCGTCGACGGTGTCGTTCCAGGTGTCGAGCTGCCGATGCCGCTCGGCCGGGGTGAGCACGGCGACGTCGTCGAGCCGGATGGTCGGGTCGTCGGCCACCGCCGCCAGGACGGTGTGCAGGTGCCCGAGCATCCGGTCCACGGTGGCCGGCTCGAACAGCGCGCTGTCGTACTCGAACCGGCAGTCCAGCCCGGCGTCCGTCTCGTACGCGTACAGGGCCAGGTCGACCTGCGCGGTCTGCAGGTCCAGCGGCAGCCGGCGCACCCGCAGCCCGGTCATCGTCAGGTCCTCGTCGGGCAGGTTCATGAGGTTGACCAGCACCTGGAACAGCGGGTTGCGGCTCACGTCGCGGGGCACGTCCAGCGCGTCGACCAGCGCCTCGAACGGCACCTCCTGGTGCATCTGGGCGCCGAGCGCGGTGCGCCGTACCCGGGTCAGCAGGTCGGCGAAGGCCAGGTCGCCGTCCAGGCGGGTGCGCAGCACGACGGTGTTGACGAAGAACCCGACCAGCGGTTCCGTCTCGGTCCGGGTGCGTCCGGCGACGGGCGTGCCGACGCACAGGTCCCGCTGCCCGGTGTACCGGTAGAGCAGGGTCTGGAGCGCGGCGAGCACGGTCATGTAGAGGGTCGCCCCGTGCCGGCGGCTGAGCTCCCGCAGCCGGTCGGCGAGCTCGGCCGGGAGCAGCCGGGCGACCACCCCGCCGGCGAAGCTCTGCACCGGCGGGCGGGGCCGGTCGGTGGGCAGCTCCAGGGCGGCAGGCGCACCACGTAGTTCGTCCAGCCAGTACGCCAGCCCGTCCGGGTCGGCGTCGACCCGGGTGTGGTCGGCGTACTGCGCCCGCAGCGGTGGCAGCGACGGAGCGCGGCCGGCGCGCAGGTCGTCGTAGAGGGTGCCCAGCTCCCGCCGTAGCACGCCGAGGGACCAGCCGTCGGAGACGATGTGGTGCATGTTCAGGCTGAGCACGTGCCGGTCGTCGGCGAGCCGGAACAGGGTGGTCCGGAACAGCGGGCCGGCGGCGAGGTCGAACCGGCGCCGGCCCTCCTCCCGCAGCAGCGTCCGGACCTGGCCGTCCGGGTCGTCCCCGGTGACGTCCACGACCGACAGCGGCACCGGCGTCGGCGGCAGCACCCGCTGCACGGGCTCGCCGTCCGGGGCCGGGAAGACGGTCCGCAGCACCTCGTGCCGGCGGAGGATCTCGTCCAGCGCGCCGTGCAGCGCGTCCCGGTCGAGCGGGCCGTCCAGTTCGACGGCCATCGCGATCGTGTACGCGGCGTTGTCCGGGTGCGCCTGGTCGAGGAACCACAGCCGACGCTGCCCGGCCGACACCGGGTGCTCGCCGCCGTCCCGCACGGACGTGTCTTTAGCGGTGGCGGGGGCGGTCCCGGCGGCGGCAGCGGTCGGTTCCACCGCGGCGGCGGGCGTGGCCGCGCGGGTGAGGACGGCCAGCCCGGCGACCGTGGGACTGTCGAAGACCGCGGCCAGCGTCACGTCCGGCGCGTCGGCGCGGACGCGGGCCAACAGTTGCGTGGCCAGCAGCGAGTGCCCGCCGAGTTCGAAGAAATCGTCGTGCACGCCGACCGGGCGGACCCCGAACAGCTCCTCGAACAGTGCGGCGAGCTTCGCCTCGACGGCGTCGCGCGGCGCGACGTACCCGGTGGAGAGCGCGGGACGCTCGTGCGCCGCGCCGAGCGACGGCGCCGGCTCGGCGACGGGTGCGGGGTCGACGACGAGCGCGGGGTCGGCGACGACGGCCGCCGCGGGCCCGACGGCGGGGCGCGGCCGGTCGCGGCGGTCCACCCAGTAACGGCGGCGCTGGAACGGGTACGTGGGCAGCGGGACCCGCCGGTGCGGCCGGTCGGCGTGGAACGCCGCCCAGTCCACGGTGGCCCCACGTAGCCAGGCCCGTCCGATCCCCTCCAGCAGCACCTCACGGTCGTCCCGGTCCTCGGCGGGACGGCGCAGCAGCGGCACCACGTGCCCGGCCGGCGCGCCGGCCTGCCGCAGCAGGGTCGTCAGGGCACGTCCCGGCCCGGCCTCCAGCACCACGGCGCCGGCCTCGACGAGCTGTCGGGCGCAGTCGGCGAACCGGACCGTGCGCCGCAGGTGCCGCCCCCAGTACGCCGGGTCGGTCGCCTCCTCCGGGGTGATCCAGGTGCCGGTGAGGTTGGACAGGTAGCGGCGGCGCGGCGCGCGCAGCGGCACCGCGCGGAGAAGGTCCACGAAGGCCGGCACCACCGGCTCGGTCAGCGCCGAGTGGAAGGCGTGCGAGGTCGGTACCGGCGTGACGGCGACCCGACGCTCCCGCAGCCGCGCGGTCAGGTCGGCGACCGCCTCCGGCGCGCCGGCCAGCACACACACGTTCGGGGCGTTGACCGCGGCCAGGCACACGTCGCCCAGCAGCGGACGGACCTCGGCCTCGGTCAGCGACACGGCGACCATCGCGCCGGGCGGCAGCTCCCGCATGAGCCGGCCGCGTGCGGCGACCAGCGGCAGCGCGTCGTCCAGGTCGAACACTCCGGCCCGGCAGGCGGCCACGTACTCGCCGATGCTGTGCCCGGCCAGCGCGTCCGCCACCACGCCCCGGCGCTCGAGGACGTCGGCCAGCGCGTACCCGGTGACGAACAGGGCCGGCTGGGCGTACTCGGTGCGCCGCAGCTCCTCGTGCGCCCGCTCCCGGTCGTGCGGCGCGGGGTACAGCAGCTCCCGCAGGTCCCGGTCGAGGGTCGGGTGCAGCGTCTCGGCGCACCGGTCGACGACAGCCCGGAAGCCGGGGTCGTCGCGGTACAGGCCGGCGCCCATGCCCACGTACTGGGCGCCCTGGCCGGGGAAGACGAACGCGAGGCTGGGCGGGGTAGCGGCGACCGTGCCGGTGGGCAGCCGGCGCCGGTCACCGGCGGCGAGCGCGTCGGCGGCGTCGGCGGTGTCCCGGGCGACGAGGACCCGGCGGTGGGTCAGCGCCCGCCGGCCGAGGTGCAGCGTCGCGGCGATGTCGGCGAGGTCCTGCTCCGGGTGGTCGCGCAGGTGCCCGGCGAGCCGGTCGGTGCCGGCGGCCAGGGCCGGCTCGTCGGCGGCCGAGAGCACCAGCAGGTGCGGATCGTCGGGGGCCGACGCCGCCGGCGGGCGTTGTGGGGCCTGCTCCAGCACGACGTGGGCGTTGGTGCCGCCGATGCCGAACGAGCTGACCCCGGCCCGGCGCGGGCCGGCCGGCCACGGCCGCGCGTCGGTGGGCAGGTAGAACGGGCTGTCGCCGAACGGGATGCCCGGGTTGGGCTCGGTGACGTGCGGCATCGGGGGCAGCGTGGCGTGGTCCACCGCCAGCACCGCCTTGATGAGGCCGGCGATGCCGGCGGCGGCGTCGGTGTGGCCGATGCTGGCCTTCACCGAGCCGATCGCGCAGAAGCCGACGTCCGAGGTGTGCCGGCGGTACGCCTGAGTGAGCGCGGCGACCTCGACCGGGTCGCCGAGGACGGTGCCGGTGCCGTGCGCCTCCACATAGCCGACGGTCCGCGCGGAGACGCCGGCCGCGTCGAGCGCCGCTCCGATCACCTCGGCCTGGCCGTCGACGCCGGGGGCGGTGTAGCCGACCTTGCGGGCGCCGTCGTTGTTGATCGCCGAGCCGAGCAGCACCGCGTGGATGGTGTCGCCGTCGGCGATCGCGTCGTCGAGCCGCTTGAGGGCGACCACGCCGGCGCCGCTGGACCCGATCGTGCCGGCCGCGGCGGCGTCGAAGGGCCGGCAGTGCCCGTCCGGGGAGGCGATGTCCCCGGGCCGGTACAGGTAGCCGCGCCGCTGGGCGGCGGTGACGCTGGCGCCGCCGGCCAGGGCGATGTCGCACTCGCCGGCCAGCAGTGCCTGCCGGGCCAGGTGCACCGCGACCAGCGACGTCGAGCAGGCGGTGTTGACGCTGATGCTGGGGCCGCGCAGGTTCAGCTTGTACGACACCCGGGTGGCCAGGAAGTCCTTGTCGGTGCTGAGGGTGAGCTGGTACTCGCCGACCGACCGGACGATCTCCGGGGCGGTGAGCAGGTTCTCGGTCAGGTAGGTGCTGCGCCCGGAACCGGCGAACACACCGACCGGCCCGCCGTAGGGGCCGCCGTCGTAGCCGGCGCGTTCCAGGGCCTCCCAGGCGCACTCCAGGAACAGTCGCTGCTGCGGGTCGAGGATCTCCGCCTCGCGGGCGGTGTAGCCGAACACCGTGGCGTCGAACCGGTCGATGTCCGCCAGCGGCGCGGCGGCGCGGACGTACTGCGGGTCGGCCAGCAGTGCCGGGTCCTCCCCGTCGGCGAGGATCTCCTCGTCGGTCAGCGGGCGCACGACGTCCCGGCCCGCGTGGACCGTCGCCCAGAACGCCTCCGGGCTGTCCGCCTCCGGGAAGCGGCATGCCATGGCGACGATCGCGACGGCGGTGCTCCGGGTCGGCGTGGCGGCCGGGGCGGTGGCGACCGGCGCGGGTGCGCCGGGCGGCGCGTCGGCGGCGCGTTCCAGATACGCGGCCAGGGCGTGCACGGTGGGGTGCCGGAACAGGTCGGTGACGGTGACCCGGTCGCCGACGACGTCCCGCAGGGCTCGGTGCACCCGCAGCAGCAGCATCGAGTGGCCGCCGAGGTCGAAGAAGTTGTCGTGCGGACCGACCCGCTCGACGCCGAGCACGTCCCGCCACACGGCGGCGATGCGCTGCGCCAGCGGCCCCGCCGGCGGCGCCGCCTCGGCCGCCACGGTGGTGGCCGGCGGCGGCAGCGCTGCCGTGTCGACCTTGCCGTTGCCGGTCAGCGGCAGCCGGTCCAGGACCACGAGCGCGGAGGGCACCAGGTGTTCGGGCAGTTCGGCGAGCAGGGCGGCGCGCAGTGTGGCCGGCTCCACCGTGCCGCCCGGCTCGGGCACCACGTAGCCGACCAGCCGCCGGTCGCCGGGCCGGTCCTCGCGCAGCAGGACCGCCGCCGCGGCGACGCCGGTCCGGCCGGTCAGTGCGGCCTCCACCTCGCCGAGTTCGATCCGGTAGCCGTGCAGCTTCACCTGCCCGTCGCGGCGGCCGAGGAACTCCAGCGTCCCGTCGAGGCGGCGGCGGGCCAGGTCGCCGGTGCGGTACATCCGGGCGCCCGGCGCGGCGTACGGGTCGGGCAGGAACCGCTCGGCGGTCAGGTCGGGACGGCCCAGGTAACCCCGGGCCACCCCGCCCCCGCCGACGTACAGCTCACCGGTGGCGCCGACCGGCACCTGCCGCAGGTGCGCGTCCAGCACGTAAAGCCGGGTGTTGTCGATCGGCCGGCCGATCGGCACCGGGCCGGCGGCCGCGGTGTCGACGTCCACCTCGTACGTGGCGCAGCCGACCACCGTCTCGGTCGGGCCGTACTCGTTGACCAGCCGGGTGCCGGGGGCGTGCTCGCGCCACACGGCGATCTTCTCGGCGAGCAGGTTCTCCCCGCCGATGACGAACAGGTCGGTCCGGCCGGCGGCCCCGGCCGGGGTGAGCTGCCCGGCCACGATCTCCAGGTGCGCCGGGGTGATCTTCACCAGGCCGTACGGGCGGTCGGCGTGGCGCAGCGCCTCGCCGAGCCCGGCCACCCCGTCGGCGGTGGGCAGCAGCTCGGCCGTGCCGCCGGCCAGCAGGGGCACGAGCAGGCTGGTGACGGTGAGGTCGAACGCGACCGAGGAGTGCACCGGCGCCCGGTCACCCACCCCGATCCGGTAGGCGCGGCCGGCCCAGCGGGCGTAGTTCACCACGCCCCGATGGGTCACCATGACGCCCTTCGGGCGGCCGGTCGACCCCGAGGTGTGGATGACGTAGGCCAGGTCCTCCGGCCCGACCGGCACCGGGGCCGGCGGGACGACCGGGGCCTCCCACACGCCGTCGACCTCGACGACGGTGGCCGCCGGCACCCGGTCGCGCAGCGCGGCGGTGGTGATCACGACCGCCGCCCGGGCGTCGGCGGCGATCAGCCGCAGCCGGGCCGGCGGGTGGTCCGGGTCCAGCGGCACGTACGCCGCGCCCGCCTTCAGCACGGCGAGCAGCGCGACGGCCAACTCGGCGCCGCGCGGCAGGCACAGCGCCACGAGGTCGCCCCGGCGCACACCGGCGGCGCGCAGGGTGGCCGCGAGCGTGTCGGCACGCCCGTCGAGGTCCCGGTAGGTCAGCGACCGCACCGGGTCGACCACGGCCACCGCGTCGGGGGTGGCGCGGACGCGGGCGGCGAACACCTCCGGGACCGTGGCGGCCGCGTCGGCGACGGTGGTGTCGTTCCAGGTGTCGAGCTGCCGCAGCTCGTCCCCGGTGAGCAGCGGGAGCGCGGCCAGCGGGGTGTCCGGGGCGGCGACGGCACCGGCGAGCAGCGTCTCGTAGTGGCCGGCCAGCCGGGCCATCGTGTCGTCGTCGAACAGGTCGGTGCGGTACTCGACCAGCACCTCCAGCGCGTCCGCGTCGTCGCGGACCGCGAGGGTGAGGTCGAACTTGGCGGTGCCGGCGGCCGGCCGCAGCGTGGTCACCGCCAGGTCGGGCAGCCGCAGCACGTCGGCGGCCGAGTCGGCGTGCAGGAACATCACCTGGAACAGCGGATTGTGGTCCGGGCGGCGCTGCGGGCGCAGCGCCTCGACCATCCGCTCGAACGGCAGGTCCTGGTGGGTGTGCGCGTCCAGGGTGGCGGCGCGGACGCCCGCGACGGCGGCGGCGAACGTCGCGTCGCCGCGCAGCTCGGCGCGGATCGGCACGGTGTTGACGAGGAAGCCGATCAGCCCCTCCAGCTCGGTGCGCCCCCGGTTGGCCACCGCCGCGCCGACCACCACGTCCCGCTGCCCGGTCCAACGGGACAGCAGCGTGTGGAACGCGGCCAGCAGGACCACGTACGGGGTGGTCTCCAACCGCCGGGCCAGCGCGCGGACCGCCTCCGGGGCGACCGCCACGCGCCGGGTCAGCGTGCGTCCGGCGGACGACGGCACCACCGGGCGGGGCCGGTCGGTGGGCAGGTCCAGCACGGCCGGGGCGTCGCGCAGCGCCTGCCGCCAGTAGCCCAGCTGGGTGGCGCACTCCGGGCCGGCCAGCCAGTCGCGTTGCCAGAGCGCGTAGTCGGCGTACTGCACGGGCAGCTCGGGCAGGTCCACCGGCCGGCCGTCGCGGTGGGCCGCGTACGCCTCGGCCAGCTCGCGGTGCAGCACGGTCAGCGACCACTCGTCGGCGACGACGTGGTGCAGGGTGAGCAGCAGGACGTGCTCGGCCGGGGCGTACGCGAGCAGGTGCGCACGCAGCGGACCGGCGGCCAGGTCGATCGGCGTGGCCGCCTCGGCGGCGAGCCGGGCCTCGACGTCGGCGGCCCGGTCCCCCGGGTCGACGGCGGTCCGGTCGACCACCGGCAGGTCCACCGGCGCCGGGGCGGCAACCACCTGGGCCGGCTCGCCGCCGTCGTCGGTGAACGTGGTGCGCAGGGTCTCGTGCCGGCGCACCAGTTCGGTCAACGCGTCACGCAGCGCGGCGGTGTCCAGCGGCCCGACCAGCCGGTACGCCAGCGGCAGCAGGTACGCGGCGCGGTCCGGCACGGTCTGGTCGAGGTACCACAGGCGCAGTTGCGCGCTGGACAGCGGCGCCCGGTCGGAGGGGTCCCGACGACTGATCCGGCGGGGACGTCGGGCCGCGCCGCGCTGTTGGCGCAACGCGTCGAGCAGGGCGGCCTTGTGGGCGGACAACACGCGCGGTTGTCCCTGGTCAGCAACCATCTGGCTTTACCTTCTGGGTGTTCGGACCGGCCTCAGCCGGCCCGGGGTCCGAGTTCGGCGAGCAGTGCCGCGGCCTCGTCGTCGGAGTACGTGGCGACGAGCTGGTAGAGCTGCGCCGAGTCCTCCAGGTCCGGGCCGTACGCGGCGGTGAGCGCGGCGGCGAGCCCGCCGACGGTCGAGTGGTCGAACAGCAGCGCGAGCGGCACCTCCACGTCGAGGGCCTCGCGCAGCCGGGCGGTCACGCGGGTGGCGACCAGCGAGTGGCCGCCGAGAGCGAAGAAGTCGTCGTCGAGGCCGACCTTCGGCATGCCGAGGACGTCGCTCCACACCTCGACGATGACCGTGGTCAGGGCGCTGTCCGGCGCGACGTAGGAGGTGCCGGACGGCAGCGCCGCCGGGTCGGGCGCGGGCAGCGCGCGACGGTCCACCTTGCCGGACGGGGTGAGCGGCAGCGCGTCCACGACGACGAACGCGGCCGGCACCAGATAGTCGGGCAGCCGCTCGGCGAGGTACGCCCGCCAGTCCGCCGGGTCGCCCCCGGTGCGCGGCACCACGTAGGCGACGAGCCGGACGCCGACCGCGCCGGTGTCGGCGCGGGCCACGACGACCGCCTCGCGGAGCGCCGGATGCCCGGCCAGCACCGCCTCCACCTCGCCCGGCTCGACCCGGTGTCCCCGGATCTTCACCTGGTCGTCGGCCCGGCCCAGGAACTCGATCGTGCCGTCGGCCCGGTACCGGGCCAGGTCGCCGGTGCGGTACAGCCGCCGCCCCGGCGAGGTGGGATCGGGCCGGAACCGGTCGGCGGTGAGGTCCGGCCGCCCGTGGTAGCCCCGGGCCAGGCACACCCCGCCGAGGTGCAGCTCACCGGGCACACCCACCGGCGCCGGCTCTCCGCGCCGGTCCAGGATCCGGGTGTACGCCCCGGCGACCGGCCGGCCGATCGAGGGCAGCCGGGGCCAGCCGGCGGGGTCGCCGTCGAGCAGGTGCGCGGTGGCGACGTGGGTCTCGGTGGGCCCGTAGTGGTTGTGCAGCCGGGCCTGCGGCAGCGCGGCCATCAGCCACGCCACCGGAGGGGTGATCTGGAGCTGCTCGCCGGCCGTGACGACGTCGCGCAACGCGTGCGGGACCAGGCCGGTGTCCCGGGCCGCCTCGGCGAGGTGGTGCAGCGCCACGAACGGCACGAAGAGCCGTTCCACGGCAGCGTCGTCGAGCACGCGCAGCAGGGCCGGCAGGTCCCGGCGTACCTCGTCGGGCACCAGCACGAGGGTGCCGCCGGTCGCCCAGGTGGTGAGGATCTCCTGGCAGGACACGTCGAAGCCGAGCGCGGCGAACTGGAGGGTCCGGGCCGCTCCGCCCAGCCCTCCCGCGACACGCTGCCACTGCACGAGGTTGGCGATCGCCCGGTGCGGCATCGCCACGCCCTTCGGCCGACCGGTGGAGCCGGAGGTGAACAACACGTACGCCAGGTGGTCCGGTCGGACCGGCACCACCGGCGGCGCGTCGGCCTCGGCGGTGGGACTGTCCAGCCGTACGGCGGTGCCGGTCGCGGCGGGCAGGCGGTCCAGCAGTCGGGACGGGCCGACCAGGACCGGTGCGGCCACCTCGTCCAGGACCTGGGTCAGCCGGGCCGCCGGGTACGACGGGTCCAGCGGCACGTACGCCCCGCCGGCCTTGAGTACGCCCAGCACCGCCACGGCCAGTTCGATCGACCGGTCCAGGCAGAGCGCGACCGGCACGTCCGGGCCGACGCCCGCGGCGCGCAGGCGGTGGGCCAGTCCGTTGGCCCGCCGGTCGAGCTCGGCGTAGGTGAGCCGCTCTCCGCCGAACTCCACGGCGATCGCGTCCGGGGAACCGACGACCTGCCGTTCGACCAGCGTGTGCAGGCACTCGCCGCCGGCGGGCGGGGCCGGTTCGGCCCGGACCAGCGCCCGGTCGGCGGTGCTCAGCAGCGGCAGCCGGCCGATCGGGCGCGCCGGCTGCGCCACGACCGCCGCGAGCAGCTCCAGGTAGCCGGCGAGCAACCGGTCGGCGGTGCCGGCGTCGAACAGGTCGGTGGCGTACTCGACGGTGAGCACCGGGTCGCCGCCGGCCGGGAAGTCCACGAACAGCAGCAGGTCGAACTTCGCGCAGCCGTTGTCGACCTCCTCCACCAGCCGCAGGCGCAACCCGCGCGCGTCGACCGCCGCCTCGGGCAGGTTCTGCATGACGAACAGCACGTCGAACAGCGCCTCGTGGGCGCCCGACCGGTTCCGGCGCAACTCCTCCACGACCCGTTCCAGCGGCACGTCGGCGTGCGCCGCCGCGTCCAGCACGCCCCGGCGGACCCGGGCGAGCAGGTCGGTAAAGGCCGGCTCGCCGGACAGGTCGGTACGCAGTGCCACGGTGTTGGTGAGGAAGCCGACCAGTGGCTCGGTGCGCGGGTCGTCCCGTCCGGCGACCGGCACGCCGACCACCACGTCCTCCCGCCCGGTGTGCCGGTGCAGCAGCACCTGGAACGCCGCCACCAGGACCATGAACAGACTCGTCCCGGTCTCCCGGCCGAGGCCGCGCAGCGCGTCGAGCAGCGGCGGCGGCAACGGGCGGCGACGCTTCGCGCCCCGGTGGCTGGACCGCTCCGGCCGGGGCCGGTCGGTCGGCAGGTCCAAAGGCGGAGGGGGCGGGTCGAGCCGCTCCCGCCAGTACGCAAGCTGGTCGTCGAGCCGCCGCGCCACCCGGTCGTGCTGCTCGCGGACCAGGTCGCGGTGCCGCAGCGGCAGATCCGGCAGGGCGGCAGGGCGGGCGTCGCGCAGCGCGGTCCAGTACTCGGCGAGGTCGGCCAGCAGCACCCCGACCGACCAGCCGTCGACGGCGATGTGGTGCACGCACAGCAACAGCTGGTGCTCATCGGCCGGGCCGCGCAGCAGCAGGGCCCGCAGCAGCGGACCGGTGGCCAGGTCGAACGGCATCTGGGCGGCCTCGCGGACCAGCCGGGCGGCGTGCGACTCGTCGACCGGGTCGACCACGGTCAGCGGCACGTCGGCGGACCCGTCGACGTACTGCACCGGCTCGCCGTCCACCTCGGCGAACCGGGCGCGCAGCGGCTCGTGCCGGGCCACCACCTGCCGCAGCGCCTCGGCGAGCAGGTCCGGGTCGACCGGTCCCGTCACGGCGATCGACAGCGGGACGGCGTAGAGCGGGCGGTCCGGGACCATCCGGTCCAGCAGCCACAGCCGCCGCTGCCCGGGCGACACCGGCAACGCCGCGTCGTTCCCGTCGGCGTCGGGCCGCGCGGCGCCCGACCGGCCGACCTCGGAGGGCTCGACGGTCGGGCCGGGCGGCGGGGCGGCGGCGTCGACGCGGGAGGCCAGCCCGGCCGGGGTCAGCGGGCCGAGGAAGACCTCCAGCGGTACGTCGACACCGAACGTGGCGGCGATCCGGCCGGCCACTCGGACCGCCGACAGGGAGTGCCCACCCTGGTCGTCGAAGCGGTCGTCGGGGCCGATGTCGGGCCGGCCCAGCACCTCCCGCCAGATGTCCAGGACTGCGCTCTCGGTCGGCGTCCGCCCCTCGGCCGGTTCGGTGGCGGGGGCGACCGGGACGGCGGCGACCAGGGCGGCCCGGTCGATCTTGCCGTTCGCGGTGGTCGGCAGGGCCGGCAGCAGAACCACGGCGGCGGGGACCAGGGCAGGCGGCAGCCGCTCCCGCAGGTACGCCCGCAGCTCGCCGGGCTGTGGCCGCCGGCCGGCGCGGGCCACCGCGTACCCGGTCAGGGTGGTGGTCCCGATGGCATCGGTGCCGGCGACGACGGCCGCCGAACGCACGTCGGGGTGCTCGGCGAGCACCGCCTCCACCTCGCCCGGCTCGACCCGGTGGCCCCGGATCTGCACCTGGTCGTCGGCCCGGCCCAGGAACTCGAGCGTGCCGGCGGCGCCCCACCGCGCCAGGTCGCCAGTGCGATAGAGGCGGGCACCGGGCGGGCCGTCCGGGTCGGGCCGGAAGCGATCGGCGGTCAGGTCCGGCCGCCCGTGGTAGCCGCGCGCCACGCCGGCGCCGCCGACGCACAGCTCGCCGACGTCGCCCGGCGCGACCGGCCGCCCGGTGGCGTCGCACAGCCGCACGGTGGCGCCGTCGATGGGGTGCCCGATATCCGGCTCGCCGGCACCGGGGGCCACCTGAGCGGCCGTGGCGACCACGGTGGTCTCGGCCGGGCCGTAGTTGTCGACCAGCGTGAACGGCAGGCCGGCCGGCGGACGGCGGTGCAGCCGGTCACCGCCGGTCAGCAGCAGCCGCAGCGCCGTCTCCGCCGGCCACGGCAGCTCCACCAGCGCCTCGACGTACGCCGTCGGCGCGAACGACACGGTCACCCGCTCCGCCACCAGGGCGTCGCGCAACCGCTGCGGTGAGCGGCGCGCCTCCGGGGCCGGGACGACCACCGTCGCGCCGGCGGCGAGCGCCGGCCACAGTTCCAGCACGGAGGCGTCGAAGCCGACACCGGCGACCAGGCTCGCCCGGTCGTCCGGGCCGAGGCCGGAGACGCGGTGCTGCCAGGCGACCAGGTTGGCCAGGCTGCCATGGGTGGCCGCCACGCCCTTGGGCCGCCCGGTGGATCCGGAGGTGTAGATGAGGTATGCCAGGTCGTCGGGCCCGATCGCCGCATCGGCGAACGCCGGCCCGGTGTCCGCCGCCTGGTGCGACGCGGCGCCTGTCTCGTCGGACTGCGCGCTGCCGCTCGCCGCGGGTCCGGAGAGGTTCGCCAGGTCGACCACGGTGGCGGTCGTGCCGTCGGGTGCGGGGCCCCGGGTCACCAGCACCGGGGCGCCGGAGTCGGCGAGCAGGTGCCGCTGCCGGGCCGGCGGGTATCCGGGGTCGATCGGCAGGTATGCGGCACCGGCCCGGACGACCGCCAGCGCGGCCACCACCAGGTCGACGCCCCAATCCAGTCGCAGCGCCACGATCGTGCCCCGGGTGACGCCGAGGCGGCGCAGCCGTCCGGCGAGGGCCGCCGCGGCCAGGTCCAGCCCGCCATAGGTGAGAGACCGCCCGGGCTCGGTGACGGCGACGGCGTCGGGCCGGGTCCGGGCCTGTGCCGCCACCAGCGCGGTGACCGGCCTGTCGCGCCACCCCTCCGTGCTCGCCGCAGCCCGAACTGTCACGTTCTTCCCTCCCCTGGCCCCTCCACGCGGCCTCGTTCCGCGCGCCGTTGTGTGGCGGCGGTCGGATGACGGCGTGGAAGACGAAACGCACTGCCGCGCCGCCCGGCGGCAGGGCACGCCGGGACGCGACGGTGGTCGATGGATGACCGGAGCCTAACCAACCTGAACGACCATTCAGGACCCCTCGGTCGGGTAGCTGACTCGTGGCCGGGACCGAATCGGCTGAACGGGTGAACGGCCGGGGCACCCATCGGGCGGGAACCTCCGACGACCCGCAGGCGCCCCGTACCGGATGGTGGTGGTGATGCTCGCCTACCGCGCCGTGCTCCACGCGTGACCAAGCCCGCCGCTCGCCGCTCGGCAGTCGCCATCCGGACAGCCGAACGAGACCGTTGGCGGAGATTCGACAGGCCGTCGGTGTCGTCATGATGGCAGTGTGTGCGTCGACTCGGACGATTTCGCCGGCTCCCCGCGGGCCGGGCGCAAGCGGCGCCCGTCAGGTGCCGGTGGCCGTGGCGCTTGGACTCGTGCTCCTCGGCCTGATCGCGCTCGCCGCGCGGCTCGACGCGTCGTCCGACCACACCGTGGTGCGGCCGGGCTGGTCGTCCTGGCGGGCCGACGGCGTGATCGTGGACGTGCCGGGGCGAGCCGAGCGGTCCGGGCTCCGGGCCGGTGACGTGATCACGGGCATCGCCGGACATCAGCTGACCGAGGGGTTGGGCGGCATCACGCCACCGCAGCCCGGGGACGACGTCGGGTACGACATCATCCGGGACGCCCACCCCAGCCGCTCGACAGTCCGGGTCGAGCGGCCGAACCCGTACCCCTTCCTGGTCACGGGATGGGGAAACCTCGTCTTCGTGTTCGCCCTGGCCGCCCTCGCGCTCGCGCTCCACCTGCGGCGGCCGGAGGAACCTGCGACCGCGCCGTTGCTGCTCACGGCGGCCGGCCTGCTCGGAAGCACCCTCACCGTGGTGGCCGGCCTTCCGGCGCTCGCCCTCGCGGCGGGCGGGCCACTGCTGTGGCTTTTCCATCTCAGCGTGATCGGCGCGTACTCGGTTGCCTGGGGGGCGCTGCTCGCGTTCTCGCTGCTGTTTACCCGGCACCACCCCTGGCTCCGTCGCCGCAGGCCCGCGCTGGCCGTGGCGTACGCCGCCCCGCTGGCGATCATGGCGGTGTGGACGGCCGCCACGGCGGGGTTAGCGCCCGACGCCCTGCGCTGGCTCGGTCTGGTGCACGCCGGGCAGACGATGGTCGTGGCGGTGACCCTCGTGGCCGTCGCGATCTCCGGCATCGTGGCGTATCGGCACAACCCTGATCCGCTGACCCGGAATCGGCTGCGGTGGCTCGCCGGGGGCGGCATCCTCGCCGGACTGCTCAGCATCGCCGGCTGGCACCTGCCGGAGCTGGTCTCGGGCCGGCAGTTGCTGCCCGCCGGCGCGATCGGGCTCTCCGGGCTGCCGTTCGTGGCGGGCATCGCGGTGGCGCTGCGCCGGCACCGACTGTTCGACATCGAGCGGCTGGCGAACCGGTCGCTCGTGTACGCCGCGGTTGTCGCGGTGCTGGCCGCCGGCTACGCCACCGCGGTGGCGCTGCTGGTCAGCGGGCTGCGTCTGTCCGGGGCGACGGCCGCCGCGATCGCCGCCGCGGCCGCCGCACTCGCGCTCGCACCCCTGCGTACGGCGGCGCAGGGCATGGTGAACCGACTGATGTACGGCGACCGGGACGATCCGGCCGTCGTGCTGGCGCGTCTCGGGGACCGCTTGCAGGCCGTCATGCTGCCGGGCGACGTGCTACCGGCGGTCGTGGAGACGGTGGCCCAGTCACTGCGGCTGCCGTACGCCGCGGTCGACCTCGCCGACGGAGCCGGCGGGTTCCGCCCGGTGGCCGAGCACGGCGTACCGGTCGGGGCAGGGCACGCCGAGCCACTCAGGCACCACGGCGTGGTGGTCGGCCGGCTGCGGGTGTCGGCGCGTGGCCGCGACGACCCGCTCGAGCCGGCCGACCTCGGCCTCATCCGGTCGCTCGCCCGCCAGGTGGGGCCGGCGGTCCAGGCCGTACTCCTGCACGAGGATCTGCTGCGTTCGCGCGCGGAGGTCATCGCCCTGCGGGAGGACGAACGGCGCCGGCTGCGCCGCGACCTCCACGACGGGCTGGGGCCGGCACTGGCGGCGATCGGCCTGAAGGCGGGGTTGGCCGCCCGCGAGGTTCCGCCGGAGTCGGCGGCGCGGGGGATGCTCAGCGAGATCAGCTCCGAGGTGAAGTCGAGCCTGGCGGACGTGCAGCGTCTCGTCGAGGCCCTGCGCCCACCGGCGCTCGACGAGCTCGGCCTGGTCGGCGCCGTACGGTCCCGGGCGGCGACATTGAGCGGCGAGTTGGAGATCGACGTGTCGGGGCCGGCCGTGGGCGCTCAACTGCCGGCCGCCGTCGAGACCGCCGCCTACCGGATCGCCGTGGAGGCCATCACGAACGCTGTGCGGCACAGCGGCGGGACACGCTGCGTCGTGTCCATCGCCACCGCGGACGGCGCTGTCGAGGTGACGGTGCGCGACGACGGTCAGGGCCTGGGCCCGGCGCGTAGGGCCGGGGTCGGACTGCGCTCCATGCAGGAGCGCGCCGCCGAGGTGGGCGGCGTGCTGGCGGTACGGTCACCAACGGCAGCTGGGACGGTGGTCCACGCGTGGCTACCCCTGGGGTTCGGAGGGCCAGTTGATCAAGCTGATCCTCGCTGACGACCATCCCTTGTTCGTCGGCGGGCTCCGCACCGCCATCGACGCCGAGGCGGACATGAGCGTCACCAGCGTCGCGACGACCGGCTGCGACGCGGTGCGGGCCATCCTTGAACACCGGCCGGACGTCGCCGTGCTCGACATCAACATGCCGGACGGCGACGGCCTCTGGGTCTGCGCCCGGGTCCGGGCGGCGGGGCTGGCCACCCGGGTGCTCATCCTCACGATGTACGACGACGACGAGAACGTGCTCGCCGCGCTCCGCGCCGGGGCGCACGGCTACACCCTCAAAGGGTCCGAACCGGACGAGATCGTGGCAGCGATCCGCGCCGTGGCCCGCGGCGAAGCGCTGTTCGGCGCTGGTGTCGCCGCTCGAATTCTCTACCACTTCGCCCGGGCCGCCACGTCGTCGCCCTTCCCACAACTCACCGAGCGAGAGCATGAGGTGCTGGCGTTACTGGCAGCGGGCCAAGACAACGCGGCGATCGCGCGCCGGCTCGGCCTGAGCGGCAAAACCGTACGCAACCACGTGTCCAACATCATCACCAAGCTGCAGGTGGTCGACCGGTCCGCGGCGATCATCCGGGCGCGCGACGCCGGTCTGGGCGGCACCACCGGCCAGCGCTGACGGACGGCGGAGAATTCCCGGTCGGGACGGGACATCGTCCCGTGACAGCGGGACGTCCCCCCGGCGACGCTGCCACCATGCTGACCAGGACGCACGCTCCGCCGCCGTCGATCGCCGACGTGGCCCCGTGGGCGTCCGCCACTGCGCTCTCCGGTGCGGTGGCCAACCTGCTGCTCGTCCTGTTCTTCGTGCTGGCGCGGCCGTTCGACGACGTGGCCAACGCCTTCTCGTGGCTGGGCCCGGCCAACGACATCGCCGTCGTCGTGCAGTTCGCCACGGCCATCCCGGTCGCGCTGGCCGTGCGGCGCCTGCTGCCGCCGACGCGACCGGTCCGGGTCGCCACGGCGGCTGCCGTCGTGGCGATGGCCGCCGTCGTCGCGTTGCAACTGATGCTCATCACCGCAGTCCTGGACTTCGATCGGCAAGTGCTGCTCGTGTCGGCGGCGTTCCTGGTGGTGTACGGGTGGGTGCTCGCCGTCAGCTCCACCGCTCATCGGATGGGCTCCCTACCCCGACCGGTGACGCGCCTCGGGCTGCTGGTCGGCGCGTCGTACCCCCTCGGCGTCGTCATAGCCGCCCCCGGGCTGCTGTTCCCGTGGGGCTCGGTCGCCCAGTTCGTGTTCGCGGCGCCAGGCATCGTCATCGGATCCATCGGCTGGTTGGCGCTTCCGGTGTGGCCGTGGCTGCTCGCCCGCCTCGTGTTCGACAAGTCGGCATCGCACGCCGGGAAACCCCAGGAGGAGAGGACGTCATGAGAAACGTCTACAAGATCTTCGCGTATCTGATCGCCGCCGAGGTGGTCGTCCAGGCGATGGCCATGGTCTACGCGGTCGCCGGGCTCGGCAAGTGGATCGACGGCGGTGGCGTGTTCGACAAGGCCCTCATGGAGAGCGACGAGTCGCCCTTCCCCGAGGTCGTCGGCTTCGTCGTGCACGGCATCAACGGGACGATGATCATCCCGGCGATCGCGCTGCTCCTGCTGATCTTCTCGTTCTTCACGAAGGTGCGCGGGGCGGCGAAGTGGGCCGGCCTCGTGCTCCTGCTCGTCGTGGTTCAGGTCACCCTCGGCATCTTCGGGCACGAGGTCCCAGCGGTGGGCGCGCTGCACGGTCTCAACGCGCTGCTGCTGTTCAGCGCGGCCGTCTACACAGGGCGCCGGGTCAGCACCGCCGCGCCGAGTGCCGCAGACCGCCCCGAGACCAACGTCGCCACGCCGGTGTGATGACGGGCCGATGAGCGGACCACGTCGGGCCGGCCGCCTCCGCCTGGCCATCGCGGGTGCGGCCGCGGCGCTCGTCCTCGGGCCGATCGCCTGGTTCTGGCAGTCGAGCCTGCTGCCGGACACGTACTCGGTGATGGACATGGGGTACGCGGATGCCGGCGGTCACGCCGCCGGCAACGCGCATGCGCACCACACGGCCGGCGGGCGAAGTGTCGCCTCGCTCGTCGCGGATCCGGCCCGGCCCGCCGATGTCGCCCTCACGCTCACCGCCCGCCACGGACGCTTCCGGCTGCCGTCCGGCCGCATGGTGGACGGATACACGCTCAACGGCCAGTCACCCGGCCCGACAATCCGGGCGACGGCCGGGCAGCTGGTGCAGGTGAGGCTTGTCAACGAGTCCGTACCGGGCGGGATCACCCTGCACTGGCACGGTGTCGACGTACCGAACGCCGCCGACGGGGTCGCGGGCGTCACCCAGGACGCGGTCGCCGTCGGGCGCGAGTTCACCTACCGGTTCGTCGCGGATCAACCCGGCACCTTCTGGTACCACTCCCACCAGATGTCCCACGAACAGGTCCGCGACGGTCTGCTCGGCGCCCTGGTCGTCACCCCGGCGGCACCCGTTCCCGACGCGATCGACGTCGTCGCGCTGGTGCACCTCTATCACGGCGTACGCACGATCAACGGCTTCGAGGGCGATGTCCGGGTCACGGTGCCACCGGGCGGACGGGCGCGGGTGAGGGTCATCAACACCGACAACGGCCCGATGTCCACCTGGGGCCACGGAGCGCCGTACCGCCACGTCGCGGTGGACGGCACGGACCTCGCCGGGCCCGCCTCCGTGCACGACACGGCCGTGCTCGTCACCGCCGGCGGACGCGCCGACCTGGAGCTGACGATGCCCGACGACGGCGCGCCCGTACGGATCCACCTGGGCGGAGCGACCGGCGTCGTGCTCGGCTCACGTACGTTCACGGTTGACCCGGCGCCCCGGCCGCGCGAGACGCTCGACCTGCTCACCTACGGCACCGCCGCCCCGCTCGGATTCGACCCGGACGCGCCGGACCGGCGGTTCGAGTACGCCATCGGGCGGCGACCCGGCTTCCTCGACGGGCGTCCGGGCCTGTTCTGGACCGTCAACGGCCACCAGTTCCCGGACGTGCCGATGTTCGTCGTCCGGGAAGGCGACGTGGTCCGGATGCACATCTCGAATGACAGCGGCGAGGTCCATCCGATGCACCTGCACGGCCACCACGCCGTCGTTCTCAGCCGCGACGGCGTACCGGCAACGGGAAGTCCGTGGTGGATCGATTCGCTCAACGTCGCCAACGGCGAGTCCTACGACATCGCCTTCGTCGCCGACAACCCCGGCATCTGGATGGACCACTGCCACAATCTTCCCCACGCCGCCGAGGGCCTCGTCGCCCATCTGGCGTACGAGGGCGTCACGACGCCGTACGCGGTCGGCGGCCGGGCCGGCAACAAGCCCGAGTGACATTAGCGGGGGTATTCACGGAAGGAAGTCGATGAACCGCAACGCAGCGCCGAGCGGGCAGGTCCCCGTGTCGCACCAACGGGCCGGCGCCCCGGGACGCGCCCTGCCCAGGTCGACCGGCGTCGCCGGCCTGGCCACAGTCGTACTCCTCTTCGGCGGCCAACTGCTCATCCAGGTCGGCGGCGGCGAGCCGGCATTCGACGCCTCCGCCGCGGCCATCGCGGACTACTTCGGCGCCCGGGACCAGACGCTCTTCGCCATCGGCACCTACCTGAACGTCGTCGCCGTCGTTCTCTTCCTCTGGTTCGTCGGCGGCGTCTACACGCTACTCAGGGATGACTGGCGAGCGACGATCGCGTTGATCTCCGGGGTGCTCGGCGTCGCGCCCGTGCTCACCGCCGGCTGGGAGCTGGCCGTCTACCGCGTACCGGAGGGAGTGGATTCCCAGATCGCCCGTCTCGCGTTCGACCTCGGGAACCTGTCGTTCGCGTCCGGGTGGGTGGCGCTCGGCAGCTTTGCCGTCGCGTCGGGCTGGGCCGGGCTGGCAACGCGGGCCCTCCCGCGCTGGCTGAGCTGGTGGATCGTCGCCGCCGGCGTGTGCCTGGTGGCGGCGAGGGCGGTCTGGGCGACGCCGATCTGGCTCGTCGGTTACGCCTTCTTCTGGCTCTGGGTGGTCGCGCTCTCCGTGCGCCTCCTGCGGTGGCGACGGCCGCAGCCATGAGTGCCGGCCCTGCCGGCCGGCTGCGCGACCACTGCCTCGTCAGTGCGGGCGGACCCCCACTGACGAGGCAATGGCCACCTGATGGGCGCGACTACTACTTGCCGACGGTGATCGTCGCCGTGCGGTAGTTGTTGCGCGTGTCGTTGTTCTTCGGGTCGTAGTTCTGCTCGATGTTGCCGGCGGAGTCGACCGAGAACCAGTTGAACGTCGTCGTCTCGGTCACGTGGAACACCTGCCCCGGCTCACGGAACTCGGTCGCCGTGTAGCGCGGCGACTCGAGGGTGGGCCGGCTGCCGTCCGTCGTGTAGTAGATGGTGGCCGGCTCGCTCGTCTCGAAGTGCACGTCGACGGGCTCGGAGTAGTTCCCGCGGCCGGGAACGAGCTGGGACGTCGGCTTCTTGTTGTCCGTGCCCCAGTCCGCCGCGACCCGGAACATCTCCATGATCCCGTTGGCGTACTCCATCGTCTCGGCGTGGCCGCTGACGAGCTCCGGGTTACCCACCCACGTCGGCTGGAACGAGCCACCCTGCCAGTTGCCGGTGGCCGGGTTGTAGATCGAGCCACCGACCTCCCAGCCGAAGGCGTAGATCCCGTAGTTGAAGTACAGATCCTCGCGCACGTTGCCCGCCGAGGAGTAGAGGACATCCGACGAGCCGCCGACGTTCTCCGGCGTGACGACGGTCTCCCGGTGCGCCTTGACCTGCGACAGGATCCGGGAAGCCGACTGCCAGTAGAACGCCTCGTCACCCAGCGGCGGGCGCGGCGTGGTGATCCGACCGTTCGCGATGTAGGCGCCGGGCTGCCAGAACAGCTGGCCGCCGTTGGAGTGCACCGACATCATGAACTTGATGTTCCGGTACTTCTCGACCAGCCAGATGATGTTCTTCGACTCAGGCTCGGACAGCTTCTCCGGCCCCTGGTAGGTGTCGCTGACACAGCTGGTCGACCCGCCCGAGTAGCCGTCGTGGCCCGACCCGACCCGGTAGTTCCGGTTCAGGTCGACGCCCCAGGAGTTACGCCGAGCCGGATCGGCGTCGGCGTCCGGGCAGTGGTTCGTCATGTTCCGACGCTGCGAGGCGAAGTTGTAGAAGCTGTAGTTCGCCCCATCGGGGTTGTTGGACAGGATAAAGAAGATGTCGGTGTTGTTGACGATCTTCTTCGTCTCCCAGTCGGACTTGTAGTTGTGCACCAGACGCTCGGCCGACTCCAGCGAGGTCGTCGCGGGCACCCACTCGCGGGCGTGGTCCTGTGCCTGGATCAGGACACCCGGGTTCCTGCCGTCGCGGTGCTTGCCGATCCGCAGCACGGGGATCGTGGCCGGGCCGCGCGGGACGTCGCCCTCCGGTGCGCCGGCGCGCTTCTCGCCGAGGAAGTCGGTCAGGGCCACCGGCGACGAAGCCTGGACGATGCCGGTGCCCGCGTTGGTGCGATACGGGTGAGCCCGGTCGATCAGGCCACCGGACTGCGCCTTCAGCGCGGTGGCCACCTGCGCCGCGGTGCTCGCGAGCGCTCCGGATGCGTTCTTCGCGAGCAGCACGCGAACGGCCTTGCCGTTGACCTCGACGTCCAGCGGCAGGTTGGCCCCCGGCCGGTTCACGAACTCGACGGTGATGTCGTTGCCACCCTCGTGGCCCCACGCCGCCGAGCTGACGACGACCGCAGACTGCCCGGTACCGCCGATCGTGGCCTGCGCCTTACGCTGGTAGCCGTTCGTCTTGTTCGGCAGGTAGACGATCTCGGCGATGTCCGGGTACTGGCGGGCGATCTCCTCGGCGCGGCTGTAGAGCTGCTGCGGAGTCCGGTAGCCGTCGACGAAGTCCGACTTGTAGCCCGGGTTCGCCGTCAGCGGCGGCGCGCCGTCCTCGAGCCAGTTGGAGACGTAGCCGGTGGTGACGCCGCCGGTCGAGCTCGTGACCCGGATCTGGTTCGGACGCGCGTCGAGCTTGAACAGGTTCCGGTGGAACATGTACTGCCCGGAGTCGACGAACCGGCTCATGGTCCGAGCCGAGCCGAACGACGTGCCCGGACCCGAGTCGTTCTCGAGCTGCATCGTGACGATCGGGTTCGTCTGCTGCCCCGCGGTGGTCCGTGCCTCGACGTAGAGGAAACCCTGGCCCTTCGTGGTGAACCAGTCGGCGCGGACGACCCGTACCGTCTGCTCGTGGCTGAGCGTCTGGGCGGCCTGCGCGCGGAAGGTCTGGATGCCGCCGTCGGCCTCGTCGCTCCAGGTGAAGCCCTCGCCGTCGCCGAGGATTTCGACGCCCATCGCCTTGAGTTCGGCGATCTGCTCGGCGGTCACCACCGCCTCGCCTTCGATGCCGTCCGGCACGCGCTTGAGGCCGTGCTCAAGGTCGAAGCCGGCGGCGGTGACCTTGTCCAGCATGTCGGCGCCGGTCAGCTGGATGCGTACGAGGCGTACCTGCTCGGCATCCTCGAGGTGGGATCGCCCTGAGCCGACTGTGGCCGCCGAGTCGGCGGGTTCCGCGCCCGCCGGCGCGGTCGTTATGAGGACGCTCCCCACCAGGGCGGGCAGCGCGAGAAGCGCGATGCGCATTTGTGTGCGTCGCATTCTCCCCTCCTTCTGCTTGTGATTTGTGGTTGATGTGGTGGGCCCGGCCCTTGGACGGGGCCGGGCTGGTCTGTTCAGGACGGTTGCCTCGCCCACGGTGAGCCTGGTTACGACGACGGTCGCCGCCGTAAAAGGATCGGGAGGGCCGTGAGCGAGCCGGGTGCGGCTGGGCGTTCGCGCAGCAGAGCGTCGGGAAGGCCGGGAGCGCGACCGCCGTGATCAGGAAGCGGGCCCTCCCTCCACCGATCGTCGCGCCGACAGTGTTCGGCCTCTCCCCCGTCGGGATCGCGTCGATCTCGAACGCTCGCCCGAAGCCCGTTGTGCCATTGCACATGTTATATATCGCTACATCGATGTACAATGAACCGCACCGGATCTTGTGGAAACCTTGAGGCCCGCACGTCGTCGCACGACGCGGGGTCATGACACCTCAGGCGCCCGCGTGAGCGGTCGGTCCCACCGAACCGGCCCGCCACGCGATGTTTCCGTCGTCGCGTTCGGGGTTTACCTGTGCGGTGATGAGGGAAGGCGCGGGAGCCCCGCCAGGTCAGCGGGGTAGCTTCCTGCTGCGTCAGGGTGAGGCCGAGCAGGCGACGTTCGTGGAGTTGTTCTTCGACCTCGCCATGGTGTTCATCCTCAGCCGGCTCGTCGATCAGGCGTTCAACGTCCTGGCCGAGGCCGAGCCGGCGCAGGGATGGCTGGTGCTCGGGCAGACATTGCTGCTGTTTCTGCCCCTGATGCGGGTCTGGACCCTGACCACCTACATCACCGCCCGTTTCGATCCGCGTCGGCCGTTGGTGCAGGCCACCGTCGTCGGCAGCGTGTTCGGCGTGCTCCTCTTCGGCACCAGCGTGGCATCCGCTTTCGACGGGCGAGCGCTGGCGTTCGCGGCGATCTACATCATCCTGCAGGCCGGCCGTACCCTGGCGATCACCTTTCTCGCTCACGTGCAGGCGGTGCGATCCGCGTACCTGCGGGCGTTCTGCTGGTACGCGGTCACCGCAGTGCCCTGGTTGCTCGGCGCACTCGGCCACGGCCCGACCCGTGGCGCGCTGTGGGCGGCAGCGGTGTTCGTCGAGTTCGTGGCAAGCTGGCGGGGCTGGCCCGTGCCCCGGCTCGGCAGGCGACCGGTGACACTCTGGGCGCGCTTCACTCGGTACCTCGCCGAGCGCTACCAACAGCTGCTTTTGATCTCCCTCGGAGAGCCTCTTCTGTCCGTCGGAGTCGCCTTCACCCAGGTCCCTGCCAGCCCGTACCGAATAACCGCGCTGGTCGTGGCTTTCCTGACCACCGTCCTGCTGTGGCGCATCTACTTCCACCTAGCCGGGCAGATGGTCGGCCCGGCAGTCGCGGAATCCTCCGAACCCGCTCGAGTCGGTCGGCTCGCCGGGGCCGCCCACATGATCATGATCCTCGGCATCATCACCACGAGCGTCGGACACGACCTCGTCGAGAAGCACCCCGCCCGGCACACGCCCCTGACCTGGTCGGTTGTCATCGCCGGAGGACCCGCGATCTTCCTCGTCGGCCGATCCGTTCTCGAACACGTCGTCTACGCCCGCGTCTCGGCGCCCCGCCCGGCCGGCATCGCCGCGTTGATCCTGCTCGTGGCACCCCTGACCCGCATCCCCCCGCTTGCGTCCTCCTCCGCCGCCGCCATGATCCTGTTCCTCATCGCGGTCGCCGACACTTGGCGGTCGCACCGGCACCCCGCCGAAACCCCCACCCCACCCTGAGGGAGGAGGAGTCTTCCCCCAACGACGGCTGTCGGCCCGCCGGCGGCCGGCGCCAGCCGGCTCGCCTGCGGCACGACCGACGCCGACATGTCGTGCCGAGAACAGCGCCGCCCGGCAAACCAGTAGCGTGGAAACAGCTTGGTCATCAGGATCGAGCCTGTGCTGTCTGATCTCTGGCCCCAGTTCGGCCTCACCATCGTCACGCCACGACTCGAGCTTCGCCTGCCGCACGAGGAGGAGCTGACCGAACTCGCTCACCTCGCGGGCAGAGGCGTGCACCGCCCGAGCGAGCGTCCGTTCCTGACGCCCTGGACCGACGGCAGTCCCCAGGATCGGGCGAGGGTCGTGTTGCAGGACCACTGGGGCAATCTCGGAGGCTGGAGCGTGGCAGCGTGGCGGCTGGGGCTTGGGGTCTTCCGCCACGGCGACCCGCTTGGCGTGGTCACTCTTCGCGCACGCGACTTCCCCGTTGTGCGGGAGGTCACGACCTCCGCATGGCTGGGACTGGAGCACCAGGGCAAGGGCTACCAAGATGCGGGCCAGTGCTCCGCCCTTTAGAGCGGGGGTGAAGGCCCGCGGGGGAGGGCCGCCAAGGCCCGAGGGTGCTCTAGCCCGGCTGGTTCTGCTGCTCGATGTACTGGTGCAGCATCGACAGGGGCGCGCCGCCGACGGAGCCGGCGAAGTACGACGCCGACCACAGCCTGTTGGCCTGGTAGTAGTGGGGTACGAGGTCGGGAAACTCTTGCCGCATTCGCCGCGATGACACGCCCTTGAGGCTGTTCACCAGCTTCGACACGGCGACCTTGGGTGGGAAGTTGACCAGCAGATGCACGTGCTCGCCCTCGCCGTTGAACTCGACCAGTTCGGTCTCGAAGTCGCCGCACACCGCCCGCATGATCTCCTCCAGGCGGGCCAAGTGGCGGTCGGTGAATACCTTGTGCCGGAGCTTCGTCACGAAGACCAAGTGCACGTGCAGCGCAAACAAACAGTGCCTGCCAGTTCGAACGTCCAGGGCTTCGGCCATAGACCAATGGCAGACTGTCCGATGTGCAGCTTCGGTACAACTACCGCGTCTACCCGACGCCCGGCCAGCAAGTAGCGCTGGCGCGGGTGTTCGGGTGCGCGCGGGTGGTGTTCAACGACGGGCTGCGCGCACGGCAGGAGGCCCGAGAGGCCGGACTGCCGTACGTCTCCGACGGCGAGCTGTCCAAGCGACTGATCACCGAGGCTAAACGCACCCCCGAGCGGGCGTGGCTGGGCGAGGTGTCCGCGGTGGTTCTCCAGCAGGCCCTCGCGGACCTGAACGCGGCCTACCGCAACTTCTTCAACTCGCTGTCCGGCAAGCGCAAGGGACGCAAGATCGCGCCGCCGCGGTTCCGCTCCCGCAAGGACAACCGGCAGACGATCCGGTTCACCGCCAACGCCCGGTTCAAGGTGCTCGACAACGGGCGGCTGCGCCTGCCGAAGATCGGCGACCTGGCGGTGCGGTGGTCACGAGCGCTGCCGGCGGACCCGAGCTCGGTCACGGTCGTCAAGGACGCGGCCGGACGGTACTTCGCCTCGTTCGTGGTAACCACCACCGACGAGCCCCTGCCGCCGGTCGACGCGCAGGTGGGCATCGACCTGGGGCTGACCCACTTCGCCGTCCTGTCCGACGGCACGAAGGTGACGGCGCCGAAGTTCCTGCGTCGGGCTGCCCACAAGCTCAAGCGGTTGCAGCGGGACCTGGCCCGCAAGCAGCGCGGCAGCAACAATCGCCGCAAGGCTGTCGTCAAGGTCGCCAAGGCGCACGCCAAGGTGGCCGACACCCGGCGGGACTGGCAGCACAAGCTCTCGACACGGATCATCCGTGACAACCAAGCGGTGTACGTCGAGGACTTGTGCGTTGTCGGTCTTGGCCGCACGAGGCTGGCCAAGTCGGTGCACGATGCCGGGTGGGCCAGCTTCACCGCAATGCTTGAGTACAAGGCCGCCCGGTACGGGCGGGCCTTCGCGAAGATCGACCGGTTCGCGCCGACATCGCAGACGTGTTCGGCGTGTGGCCGGGTCGACGGACCCAAGCCGCTCAACGTCCGGTCATGGACCTGCCCCTGCGGGGTGACCCACGACCGGGATGTCAACGCGGCCATCAACGTGCTCGCGGCGGGACGCGCCGAGAGACCAAACGCCTGTGGAGCGCAGGTAAGACCAGCATCCGTGCCGGCACAGCGCCGTGAAGCAGGAATCCGCCCGGGCGCTGCGCGCTGTTCCGCGCGCAGCGCTGAGGGAATCTCCGCCCTTTAGGGCGGAGAGAACGTCAAGAGCACGACGGCATCTCCGTTGACGCGCGCGGTGACGAGGCAGTCGTTTCCGACCGGCTACGGCTCACCCGGGACAAGTGGACTCAACAGAATCGGCCCGTGATCAGGGTTGAAGGGATGTCCGCTTGCGGGCTGATGTTCGGCCTCCGATGACCTGGTCGCGCTGGAATCACTCGATCACCAGGTTGTCTCTTTCGTCGTCCCACGCCACAGCGCTGATTCGCCACCCGGCGGACGTTCGGACGAACTGCAGAGTCTTCATTCCCCGAGCGGTGAAGGGTGTCCCGTCCCGCACACCTTCCTTGGCATAGCTGCAGAAGTGCTGAGCGATGTCGCCGAACACCTCGGTATGCCCCGCCAGTTCCCACTCCCGAAAGTCGACCAGGGTGCCGCCGGAAAGCAGCGCCTGCCGGGGTGCGATGAAGCTCTCGACTCCGTAGACGGCAGGTTCGCCGCCGCCGGCGCTGATGATCACCGCCTCGGGCAGGAACACCCGCCGGAGCGCGTCGAGTCTGGCGCCACTGTCCGCGCCGGAGGTGAAGGCGGCGAAGAACGTCCGTACGATGCCCGCGATCGCGGCCCGGTCGGCGTCCACGACGCGGCCCGGCGGCTCGTTATTGATCACGGCCCCAGCGTAGAGGTTCACACTCCGCCACCTCGATCGATCAAACGTCGGTCGCCACCTCATCGAGGAGCTGGCGTCCACCCCCACTTCGGCGAACGTCCTGACCTGCTGCCCTCAGGCAGCAGGTCAGGACCGTCCACTGCGCGTCCGGTCAGGTCGTGCCAACTCGTCGCACGGTATCCGTGAGGGCGCCGGTCAGGTGCCGACGTAGGCCGCGAGGTGCTCGCCGGTGAGGGTGGAGCGGGCGGCGACGAGGTCGGCGGGTGTGCCCTCGAAGACGATCCGGCCGCCGTCGTGGCCGGCGCCGGGGCCGAGGTCGATGATCCAGTCGGCGTGTGCCATGACCGCATGGTGGTGCTCGACGACGATGACTGACTTGCCGGCGTCGACGAGCCGGTCGAGCAGGCCGAGCAACTGCTCGACGTCGGCGAGGTGCAGGCCGGCGGTCGGCTCGTCGAGGACGTAGATGCCGCCCTTCTCGGTCATGTGGGTGGCCAGCTTGAGTCGCTGCCGCTCGCCGCCGGACAAGGTGGTGAGCGGCTGGCCGAGGCTGAGGTAGCCGAGGCCGACATCGGCGAGGCGGTCGAGGATGGCGTGCGCGGCCGGTGTGCGCGCCTCGCCGGTGCCGAAGAACTCCTCGGCCTCGGTCACCGACATCGCGAGCACCTGGCTGATGTCCTTACCGCCGAACTTGTACTCGAGCACCGCTGCCTGGAACCGCTTGCCCTCGCACACCTCACACATCGTGGCGACACCGGCCATCATGGCCAGGTCGGTGTAGATGACGCCGGCGCCGTTGCAGTTGGGGCACGCGCCCTCGGAGTTGGCGCTGAACAGCGCCGGCTTCACACCATTGGCCTTCGCGAACGCCTTGCGGATCGGCTCGAGCAGGCTGGTGTACGTCGCCGGGTTGCTCCGTCGCGAGCCGCGGATCGCGGCCTGGTCGACCGACACCACATCCGCGCCGGCGGGGATCGACCCGTGCACGAGTGAACTCTTGCCGGAGCCGGCGACTCCGGTGACGACGACAAGCACCCCGAGCGGGATGTCGACATCGACGTCGCGCAGGTTGTGCGCCGTCGCGCCGCGGATCTCCAGCGTGCCGGTGGGCGTCCGCACCTTCTCCTTGAGGGTTGTCCGGTCGCCGAAATGGCGGCCGGTGATGGTGCCGCTGGCCCGCAGCCCCTCGACGGTGCCCTCGTAGCAGATGGTGCCGCCCGCCGTACCGGCGCCGGGGCCGAGGTCGACGACGTGGTCGGCGATGGCGATCGTCCCCGGCTTGTGCTCCACGACGAGCACGGTGTTGCCCTTGTCCCGCAGCCGCAGCAGCAGGTCGTTCATGCGCTGGATGTCGTGCGGGTGCAGGCCCGTGGTGGGCTCGTCGAAGACGTAGGTGACGTCGGTGAGCGAGGAGCCGAGTTGGCGGACCATCTTGACGCGTTGCGCCTCGCCGCCTGACAGCGTGGCCGCCGGCCGGTCGAGCGAGAGGTAGCCCAGCCCGATCTCCACGAACGACTCGAGCGTGTGTTGCAGCGTGGCCAGCAGCGGCGCCACCGACGGCTCGTCGAGGCCGCGGACCCATTCGGCCAGGTCACTGATCTGCATCGCGCAGGCGTCGGCGATGCTGGTCCCCTTGATCTTCGACGACCTGGCCGCCTCGCTGAGCCGGGTGCCGCCGCACTCGGGGCAGGTGGTGAAGGTGACCGCCCGGTCCACGAACGCCCGGATGTGCGGCTGCATCGCCTCCTTGTCCTTGGAGAGCATCGACTTCTGGACCCGAGGGATCAGCCCCTCGTAGGTCATGTTGATGCCCTCGATCTTCATCCTGGTCGGCTCGCGGTGGAGGAAGTCGTGCAGTTCCTTCTTGGTGTACTTGCGGATCGGCTTGTCGGGGTCGACGAAGCCCGACCCGCTGTAGAGCCGGTAGTTCCAGCCGCCGGGCGTGTAGCCGGGGATCGTGAGGGCGCCCTCGTTGAGCGACTTGCTGTCGTCGTACAGCTGAGACAGGTCGATGTCGGTGACCGAGCCCCGGCCCTCGCAGCGCGGACACATGCCGCCGGTGATGCTGAAGCTGCGGCGCTCCTTCACGGTCTTGCCGGCGCGCTCCAGGGTGACCGCGCCTGCTCCACTGATCGAGGCGACGTTGAAGGAGAAGGCCTGGGGCGAGCCGATGTGCGGCTTCCCGAGCCGGCTGAACAGGATGCGCAGCATCGCGTTGGCGTCGGTGGCGGTACCGACGGTCGAGCGGGGGTCGCCACCCATCCGTTGCTGATCGACGATGATCGCGGTCGTCAACCCGTCGAGCACGTCGACGTCGGGCCGCGCCAGCGTCGGCATGAAGCCCTGCACGAAGGCGCTGTAGGTCTCGTTGATCAGCCGCTGCGACTCCGCGGCGATCGTGTCGAACACCAGCGAGCTCTTGCCCGAGCCGGAGACGCCGGTGAACACCGTCAGCCGGCGCTTCGGGATCTCGACGCTGACGTCCTTGAGATTGTTCTCGCGCGCGCCGTGCACGCGGATCAGGTCATGGCTGTCGGCGTGCAGCGCAGGCGACTGCGGGTCCGTCCTCGTGGCCTTGCTCATCGTGTCTCCATCTGTTGGGCGGGCCGCGTTCGCGGGCTCCGTCGGCGCCGCCTGGTTCGATATGACCAGCTTCGAATTCCGGCTGGCGCTGGCCGGGGTCGCGCGACGCGCAAGAAACAAGGTACCCACGCCGCTTCGGCCCGTGGACCCGTCGAGGCCACGGCAGCGCGCCGCACCCGGCCGAGGCGTCAGACCAATCAGCGGCCGCAGCGCATCAGGTCGCGGTCGGGCATCTCGTTCGCTTCGCGCGCCAAGCCTGGGTTGCGGCGCGGGCAGGTACGGAACCAGCGGTACGGCGTGGCCGTCAGCAGCGACTCGCGGTCCCGTTCGAGGGACGGCGGTGCCAGATGCGCCGGACGGCTCAGCGCAGCTCCTGAATGCGGATCATGTTGCCGGCAGGGTCGCGGACGGCGCAGTCGCGAATCCCGTACGGCTGCTCGGTCGGCTCCTGGACGACGTCGGCGTCGCTGGCCTGCAGCCGCTCGAAGGTGCCGTCGAGGTCTTTGGTGGCCAGGAGGAGCATGGCGTAGGTTCCCTTGGCCATCATCTCGTCGATGGCGCGGCGCTCGGCGTCGGTGATGCCGGGGTTGGCGGCCGGCGGGGCCAGGACGATGGACGTGCCCGGCTGATCCGGAGGGCCGACCGTGAGCCAGCGCATTTTACCCTGTCCGACGTCGTTGCGGACCTCGAAGCCGAGGGTGTCGCGATAGAAGGTCAGGGAGGCGTCCGGGTCGACGTGCGGGAGGAAGCTTGCGTGAATGGTGATGTCCATGGAGGTCAGGCTAGTTGCGCCTTCGTGACCTGCGCTTCTCGATTCCTGATCGGTCTGGTCACCTGTTTCGCCACGCACGCGGGCATCCCCGCCTCGCGAGGTGTCTGGCTCCGATAGGTGCTGGGCGGCACACCGACCAACTCGGTGAAGCGAGTGCTGAAGGTGCCCAGGGACGCGCAGCCGACCGCGAAACAGACCTCGGTGACGCTGAGGTCGCCACGACGCAGCAGCGCCATCGCCCGCTCGATCCGCCGCGTCATCAGGTAGCTGTACGGCGACTCTCCGTAGGCGGCCCGGAACTCGCGGCTGAGGTGCCCGGCCGACATGTTCACGCCACGGGCGAGCGCCTCGACGTTCAGCGGCTGGGCGTACTCCCGGTCGATCCGGTCGCGGACGCGGCGCAGCCGCGCGAGGTCGCTCAGGCGCTGCGCCGCATCGGGTCTGCTGGTCACCTGCGAAATCGTGCCACGTCGCGCCGGGAGTTGCCCAACGATCGCTGGCGTCCCACCCCACTCCGCGTCGCCTCAGGTCGTCGAGCGGTTCCTCGCCGCCTTCACCACGGGCGACATGCAGAGCCTGATGGGCGCGCTCGCGCCCGATGTCGTCCTGGTCTCCGACGGCGGAGGTCTGGTGCCGGCCGCGCGGAAGCCGATCGAGGGCGCAGACATGGGTCTACGGCTCGGAGTCGATCTTCGACGAGGCCCGCTACGCTGAACGGATGCAGGGGGCGGTGCGCTGGGGCGACCTCGATGGCTGACGCCGACAATGTCCGTCAACTGGCGCTGGCGCTGCCTCACGTGGTCGAGATCGACAGTGAAGGCTTCGACTTCCGGGTCGGCGGCAAGGGATTCGTCTGGTCCTACCCGGAGCGCAGACCCGGTACGGCGCGCCTCATCCGGACCGACATCGCGGTGCTGTATGTCGGCGACGAGGCGGAGAAGCAGGCGTTACTCCTCGGTGAGCCCGAGGTCTTCTTCACCACGCCCGCATATGACGGGCTGCCCCTGGTCATGCTGCGGCTGGCGCAGGTAGGCGTCGATCGCCTGGAAGAGCTCGTCACCGACGCGTGGCGCATGCGTGCCCCGGACTCGCTCGTCGATGACCTCGACGACGGCATCGACTCGCTGCGCCAAGATCCGAGCAGAGCCGACCAGTAGGTCGACCTTCCCCCGTCGCGCCAGGCGGGCCTTCAGCTCGATCGCTTGTCTGCGCCAGCCGCAGTCAGGCCACTCGTCCCGCTCGCTGGGCAGGTGAACGCCGATGCCGGTCGTAGCCTCGCGGCAGGACGTCGAGCCCGCCTGCCGAAGCGGGCTCTCGAAGTCGACGGCGAGCGGGTACGTTGCGGGGATGAGTCGACAGGATCAGCCCTCGGCCGCCTCGTTCGGCGGCCGCGTAGTGGGGTCGGCGCAATTGCTGTTGCTGGCGGTGTGCCTGGTCGGCAGCCTCGGTGTGCTGCTCGTGGCCGCGCTACACACCGGCGATCTCCCAGCCGTGCTGCACCCCGGTCTGGACCGGTTGGGCGACCCGAAGGACTCGCTTCCGCCGGCCGGTCCGGACTCATTGTGGAACCCGCTGGTCTGGGTGTTCGGGATCAGTCGGCTGGTGGCGATGTTCGTCTACCCGGTCGCGTTCGTGGCCGTGGTTCTCGGGGTCGCATCCCTTGTCCGCACCCGGTCGACGGGCGACCGGAAAGGGTTCAACCGGCTCGCCATCGGCACGGGGATGTGGCTCGCGCTGGCGGCGCTCGCCCTGACTCCGTACGGCGCGCAACTACACAGCTGGTTGCTCGACTGAGCGTGGCGGCCCTCCGCGATCTGATCACCGCTCGCCTCAGGCGTGCGTCCGGCCGCGCCGGAAGAGCTGCTGCGAGCGCATCCCGTTCGTTTAACAGGGTCGATGTGAACCACGACCTCAGGAGAAACCATGACCGGCTCTTCCACCCAAGGCATCAAGACCGTGCTGCATCCCGTGTCCGACCTGGCCGCGGCCAAGGCGGTGTACGCCGCCCTGCTCGGCGTTCCGCCGCAGAGCGACTCGTCCTACTACGTCGGCTTCGAGGCCGAGGGCCAGCAAATCGGGCTGGTGCCGGCCGGTGGGCCGCAGGGCATGACCTCACCGGTGGCCTACTGGCATGTGCCGGACATCGAGGCGAAGCTGGCCGAGGTGACCGCCGCGGGTGCCACCGTGAAGGAGCCCGCGCACGATGTCGGTGGCGGCCGCCTGGTGGCCACCGTCACCGACCCCGACGGCAACGTCCTCGGGCTGCTTCAGGACCGATGACTGCGTCGTCCCTACCCGGCGACAGCGGCCGATAGCGTATAACCACTGCTCGCGGTGCTTTGGCAGCGCTCGTGCTGCCGACGCTCAGGGTGAGGCACGGTTGCCTGGCCTCACCCTGAGCATGACGGGCGCTACCTGCTGTAGTTCTTCCCAAGGGCCTCGCCGGGGATCGGCTTGGCGATCAGCGCGACGGGGATGAAGAAGCAGATCTGGCCGACCGCCAGGGTGAGCGTCCAGAGCGCCTGGTCGTCGTAGTGGGCGGCTGCCTTGGCGTACAGCTCGTCGGGGACGCGCTCCCCGAACGGGTTCGGGGTGAGGACGGCCTCCACGAGCTCCAGCGCGACCCGTTCGGCGTCGGTGAAGTAGGGGGCGTCCTGCCATGACGCCACGGCGGTGATGCGCTCGTCTGTTTCCCCGACGTCGCGCAGTTCGCCGGTTTGCCGGACGGTGTGGTACGTGCTGCCGACGATCTGCCCGGCGCGGAGCTGCACCAGGTGGATGGTGGTCTGCGGAATCGCACCGTTCTGGGTGGCCTTCGAGAGGGCTCCGGCGAATGCTGCCAGCTCGGGGAAGAACTGGATGGGGTCGGGCAGACGTGACTGGAGGTTGTCCTGCTCGGTCGTCGTTGGCGTTGACATGGCGAGGTCTTCCCTTCTCGATCGGTCTCCTGGTGGTCCGACGACAGAGCCGCTGGGAATGTCAGGCGACCCGCCAACCTCACCGCACCTCGAACATGCCGTGCGCGCCGCGCTCCGCGTCCACCATGGAATGGCTGACGAACGGGTAGTGCCCAGGGGCCGGGAACGTCATCTCGACGAAGCCACCAGCGGCCGGCCTGAGCGCCAGCACCTGTGCCCCACCGGAGTCGGTCGGCCGGCTCTCCCAGTGGCCTTCCCGGTAGACGGTGTCGAACTGCGCGCCCACCACGTGGAAGGACGTGTCCCGGTTCGGTCCGGCGTCGAGCAGCCAGACCCGGACGCGCTCGCCGACCCGGGCGGGCAGCGGACGGTGGTCGTACTGGGCGACGTAGCCGTTGAACACCACGGCGTCGGGCTGCTCGGCCTGCATCTTCGCCAGGTCACCCGGTTCCCCGTCCGGGCCCAGGTAGAGCTCGGACTGCACCAGGACGTACTCCCGCTGCACCGGCGGCAGGTCGGGCGGGTCGATGATCACGGTCCCGTACATGCCGTTGCCGATGTGGTGCAGCATCGGCATGGTCGAGCAGTGGTACATCCAGATGCCGGCCCGGGTGGCGGTGAAGCGGTAGGTGCGCTTCTGTCCGGGGTCGATCGGGCGCATCACCTCGTCGGGGGCGACGGCCCCGGCGTGGAAGTCGATGCCGTGGTCCATGGTGCCGTCGTTGACCAGGGTGATCTCGAACGTGTCGCCGATCCGGCCCCGCAGCACCGGCCCGGGCACGGTGCCGTCGAACGTCCAGAGCCGCTGGCGTACCCCCGGCGCGACCTCCCGGACCACCTCGCGGACGTGCAGCTCCCGCCGGTGCAGCCGGCCCGGCAGGACGGGCGGGGCGGCGGCGTCCCGGGCAGTGAAGGCCGGGCCGGGGTCGGCCATGACGTCGACCGGCCGGGCGGGCGAGGCGGAGCCTGCGGTGGTCGGCGAGGCAACCGCGCCGGTCGGCACGACCTCGAGCGTCATGCCCGCCTGCCGGTGGCCCGGCAGTGAGCACCAGCCCTCGGTGACCCCACCGATGACACCCGCGTCGAGGCGGGCCGACTCGCCGTTGCCGATGCGCTTGGTGTGGGCACCGTTGTCCAGCACGAGGTCGTGGCGGCGCTGGTCCCGGTTGGTCAGGTTCACGACGAGGCGGTCACCGGGCGCCACCTCGATCCGGGCGGGGTGGAACCGCATCCCCTCGGCGACCACGTCCACCGTCGTGGTGTGTCCGGTCGGCTGGATGGCACCGGCGGCTGCCGGTCGATGGTCGGTGGGGCCGGCGGTGACACGCTGCGCGGCCACGCCGACCAGCACGGCGACCAGGACGAGAGCGATGCCGGTGGCGGCGCCGGCGAGGGGTCGGCCGGGCGCGGGCGACACGGACACGGGTCACCTCCGGGTGGTGAGCAGGACGCGGGCGGCTGGCACGAGGAACTGCACCAGCGCGGCGAGGATCAGCAGGGACGTGGTGATGCGGACGTACGGCGGGCTGGGCAGTGCGAAGACCACGAGCGCGGCGTTGGTCATCGCGACGCGCTGCGGACCGTGCCGGTCCAGCAGAGCGGCGCGGGCTCGGGCGGGGCCGGGCCCGCCGCCCAGGACCACCGGAAGCAGGTGGCTCAACGACCCGACGAGGACCTGCCCGACGAAGCCCACCAGCAGCGGGACGAGCACCACGCCGAAGCTGTCCGCTGCCGACGTGGGTTCGGCGGCCGGCAGCAGCGTGGCCGCGTCGACCGCCAGCGCGACGAGGAGCCATCCGGTCGCCGCCGCCAGCGACCAGCTCGCGAAGGCGTACGGGGGACGGGTGCGGGCCACCGCCACCGCCGGCCGCACCGCCATCAGCACGCCGAGCACGAACAACGCCAGTCCCACGGCGGTGACGGCTCGCCACCAGGTGAGCAGGCCGAGGCCGAGGAGCACCAGTCCGATGACGGCCAGCGGCAGGGCCCGTACGGCGTCGCGCACGGCGGTGTCGGCCATGCGGGTGCGCAGCATGGTCGGCCAGAGGGTGAGCAGCGTGCCGAGGACCGTGAGGGTGATCCAGCCCAGCAGGTTGACGTGGGCGTGGAACAGCAGCAGTCGGGCCTGGTGGCTGCCATCGCTCACCAGCATCCCGGCACCCACCGGGACACCGGTGAGCAGCGCCAGGGCGGCGGCCAGGTAGTAGTGGACGGTCACGCGGAAGCGGGTGGGCAGCGCCCGGCGCAGGTGGCCGGCGAGCCAGGCCAGGTGCCAGACCAGCGCGGCGAAGACCAGGGCGGCACCCGCCACCCCGAGCCACGGCCGGTCGCCCACCCCGCCGGCCAGGACGGCCAGCACGCCGACGTTCAACGCGGCCAGCCGCAGGGCCTCGCCCCGGCGGTGACTGGGTGGCGGCGTACGCAGCAGCGCCGTGCTGAAGTGCGCCGACCAGATGACGATCGCGTTGGTCACGGCGCCGAGCAGGAGCAGGTGGATCCCCAGCCAGCGCCAGGTGGGCAGGAACGGGTGGACGAATCCCAGGCCCACGAGCCCCATCAGGTACGCCAGCGGCAGAAGTCCGGCCCGGCGGTGCCAGGCCGACCGGCCGGCGGCCCTGACCTGGGCCTCTCCGACGGCGGTGGTGGACAGTGGAGTGCGCCCGTTGACCGCGTCCACGGTCGGTGGGAGGACGTCCATCAGCGCACCGCCAGGGCCGGCGCGGCGGGGGCGACGGATCGGGCTCGGGCGCGGCCCGCGCTCCGCATCGTGATCACGACGCAGGCGAGGAAGGCGAGAACGGCCAGCACGTTGAGCGCCCCGGCCCCCCGCCACACCGGTCGGACGCCCAGTGCGTCACCGACGACGACCCGGGCCAGCAGGCTGCCGTGCAGGAGGGCCAGCGGCGCGTACAGCCAGGCCTGGTAGGGCAACGGTCGCCGCAGCACCGCCGGCAGGATGACCGGCGCATGCACGAAGATCATCGACATGGTGAAACCGAGGAAGACGGCGTGCAGGGTGGCGTCGTAGCGGGGGCCGCTGGTGGCCGGGCCGGCACCGGTCCACAGCAGGCCGGCCAGTGCCAGCCAGGCGTACCCGGCCAGCAGCCCGACCGCGACGTAGCGGGGCAGGCCGACGCCGCGTACGGTGCGGCGGGCAACGTCGTAGACCACCAGCCATGCGACGGTGGCGAGCAGGCCGACGCCGAACAGATGCGCCCCGGCGCCGGGCCAGAGGGTGCTCGCGGTGACCCCGGCGGTGAGCGCGCCGATCGCCGTGAGGAACCAGGGGACGCCGTGCCGGGGTAGGGCGAGGTGGGCCAGTTCCAGGCGTTCCCCGGCGATGGTCGCCACCACGAACGTGGCCAGCCATGGGACGAACTCCGGCACGGTGCTGCCGGCGAGCCACAGGAGGGTGGCGGCGTACCAGGCGAACGCGCCGAGGCCCTGGGCCAGCAGCGAGGGGCCGGGCTGCCGCTGCCAGAGCCGGCGGTAGATCAGCAGGAGCAGCACCGCGGCGAGCATGAGCAGCAGTCGCCCGGCCAGGGCCGGGCCGGCAAGGACGAGAGTGACGGCGGCCGCCCCGGAGCAGGCCGGCGCGAGCAGTGCCCACCGGGAGCCGAGCGCTACCGCCCGTTCCAGGGCCACCAGGGTGCCGACGAAACCGAGCACCATCAGCGGGCCGTGCACCTGTTCCAGCGGCGCCGGCGGGGCGGGCAGCGGCAGGTCGAGCAGCAGCAGTGCGGCGTACAGGCCGGCCAGCAGAGCGAACCCGCCGGTGGCGAGGACGGGGACCCGCCAGCGCAGCCGGCCCGGCCGGGCGGTCATCGGGGGACCGCGTCGCCGGCTGCCCGGCGCCGGCCCCGGGTGTCGACCTCCGGCATGGTCAGGCGGACCACGCAGGCATCCGGCGCGCCGAACGGCTCGACCACGGCACCGGCGGGCGGGGCCCCGGCGTGTTCGAGAGCCCCTCGGACGACTCCGACGTGCAGGTTGCAGATCGCGTCGGGGTTGCGGTTGACCAGTTCGAGGAAGGGGCAGGTGTGCAGGTGGATCTCGGTGCGGCCGGCGTCGGTGTGGTGCAGACGGGGGCTGAAGCCGAGGCCGCGCAGCACGCCGACGAGGACGTCCGTCGGGTCCTCACCCGGTGGGGTGACCGCGGCGAGGTGCCGGCCCCAGTCCTCCCCGGCCCGGGTGGCCTCGGCCCGTACGTCACCGCCGGTGCGCCGGGACAGGTGATCGAGCAGGGCGGCGGCCAGGGCCCGGTACGGCGCGGGCGCCGGCGCCTCCGCGATGGCGATCCGGTAGCGCCAGGCCGGCCTGCCCGGTTGGCCGCCGCTGGCCCGGGCCTTCACGAGTAGTCCGGCGCCGACCAGCCGATCCAGGTGGGCGCGGGCGGTCGACGGGTGCAGACCGGTGCGCTCCCCCACCTCGGCGATGGTCACGCCGCCGTCGGCGGCCTTGACGATGTCCAGGATCGAGACCCGGCTCTCGGTGCCCAGCGCCCGGTGCCGCTGCGTGTCAATCATTTCCCCGATCGGCCCTGTTCTCGTGGTTTCCACGGTATATAACGTTACAACGTCGTTTGTAGTGAAAACTTAGGGAGTCCGCATGTCGCACTCACGCACCACCTCTGACCTGACCGCCGCCCGGGCCGTGGTCCGCCACCACGCCCAGCTCGCCGCCGTGCTCGACCGGCACGTCCGCAGGCTCCTGCAGGCCGCGGGGGACGGCGACGACGCCCGGGCGCACGGCGTCCGCGCGGACCTGCTCGGCTGGCTGCGCGAGGAACTGCTGCCCCACGCGGACGCGGAGGAGAGCGCGCTGTACCCGGTGGCTGCCGATCGGGCCGAAGCCTCGCTGCTGATCCGGGGCATGCAGGCGGAGCACACGGCGATCGCCGACCTGGTGGCCGAGCTCGACGCCACCACGGAGCCGGTACGGCTGGCCGCCGCGGCGCGGGCCCTCGCCGGCGTCCTCGCCGTCCACCTCGCCAAGGAGAACGAACTGATCCTCCCGCTGCTGGTGGACGCCGCGGACGTGTCGCTGGCGGCGCTGCTCGACGGCATGCACGATCTGCTGGGCTCCTCAGAGTCGGCGGGCGGCTGCGGCGGCGGGACCTGCGGGTGCGGTGGCGACTCCGCCACGCCGGAGGCCCTGGCGCCGGTGCTGACCATCGACCCCCGGCTGGACGTCCGGCAGCTGCCGCACGACCGCCGACACGCCACGGTGCTGGCAGCACTGGACGCCATGCCGGCCGGCGGAGCACTGGTGCTGGTCGCCCCGCACGCACCCCGACCGCTGCTCGCCGAGATCGAGGCCCGCTACCGGGGCGGCATGCTCACCGAGTGGCTGCAGGACGGCCCGGACACGTGGCAGGTCCGGCTGTCCCGGCAGCCGGTCTCGGCCTGAGGAAGTCTGCCGGTGCCGGGACGGAGTCCGTCAGGGCCCGCCGTCCCGGCCTCACCGGGTCCTTCGGCCCTGTTCCCAGGGGTTCCCGCCGGGCAGCCTTGGGCACACTCGAAAGCTGAGGGGAGATGGGGTCCGTGTGCAACTACTGCGGTTGCCGTGACTTCCCGCTGATCGGCCGGCTCTCCGCCGAGCACGAGGCGATCGCCAACGCCGCCGGCCGACTGCGCACCGCCATCGATTCCGGCGATCCAGCCGCCCTGGCCGCGCTCGACGAGCTGGTCGGGCTGCTGCTGCCGCACACCGCCACCGAGGAGGACGGGCTCTTCGCCGAGCTGCGCGCCGAGGGCAGCCTCGCCGAGGCGGTCACCCGGCTCTGCGCCGAGCACCAGGACATCCACGGGGTCCTCGGCAGCCTCGACCGCGTCGTACCGGACTGGCCGGCGGTGCTCGCCGCCCTGGAGCGGCTGCACCGGCACATCGACAACGAGGAACACGGGCTCTTCCCCGCCGCGGTGATCGCGCTACCCATTCCCGCCTGGGACCGGATCACCCCGGCCGAGACGAACGCCCGGTGAGCGCGCGCCCGCACCCGCCAGCCGGACACGGCACGACCCGGCGCCGGCTCGCCGGCTGCCGGTTCACCGGACCCATGCCGGGCGCCCACGTCCGGCGGGACTGCGACGAACGGTGTCGCCCCGCCTGATCCGGCGTAGCCGGTGGCCCGAGCCACGTGATCGGCGATGAGCTCCGAAGGCCCGACCGGAACGGGACGGACGGCCGTGGCAGCTCAGGTATCGAGGGCCAGGCCTTCCGCGCCGGGGAACGCCCCCGGCTGGTACCCGCACGCCGGGTCCTCGCCCCAGAGGTCACCGGACATCGCGTACGCCGGGCGCGCAGGTCCCGATACGTCGGCCCCAACCCGAGCGCCGCCACGTGGTCGTCCCCGCGCCGCGCGAGGGCGTCACGTTGCAGGCAGATTCGTCGGAAGTGATGCGCTTCAGTGGTCTTCACCGGCACCGTCTCGCCGAGGTCGTAGAGCACGTTCAACACGTCCTCGGCCTCCGCCGCGTCCAGGCCGGCCAGCGCCCGACCCCGCCCCATGGGTACGAGGAAGAAGACGCTCCAGAGCAGCGCTCCCCGCTCGCGTAGGTGGGCGGCGATCGCGGGCAGATCGCGCACGTCCCGGGTGGCCGTGGTGTTGATCAAAGTCAGTAGCGCGCAGACCCCCGGCTTGGGCCGCGGGGTTAGCGCATCTGCTGTGGATGCGGTAGACAGGGTGGGCGGGCGGACATCTCGGGTGTTGCATGAGGAGTTTCGGCCATTACCCTAGCGACTGCCAACGTTGTGGACGAATTCGTACTTGTGGCGACCGCCGGCGGTTCTCGATTGGGCGGCGGCGAGCGGTATGTTGAGCAGCAGAAAGGCCGTTGAATGCTGACCGGCCGCCGGTACCTGCTCGGGTTCACCGATGAGCAGGCAGACTACGCGAGGCAGGTGGGTGCGGCGTGTCGGGCGGTGTGGAACACCGCGTTGGAACAGCGCCGTGAGTACCGCCGCCGTGGCGCGTTCATCGGCTACAACGAGCAGGCCCGGCAGATGGCCGAGGCGAAGAAGGACCCGGACTGCGCGTGGCTGGCCGACGCGCCGTCGCATACCCTGCAGCAGACTCTGCGAGACCTCGACCGGGCGTGCAAGACGCACGGTACGTGGAAGGTGCGGTGGCGGTCCAAGTCGCGTACCGCCCCGTCGTTCCGCTTCCCCGATCCCGACCAGATCGGGGTGCGGCGGCTGAATCGCCGGTGGGGCGAGGTGCGGCTGCCGAGGTTCGGCCAGGTGCGGTTCCGGTGGACCCGGCCATTGGATGGCACGATCCGCAACGCCACCGTCTCCCGCGACGGTGGGCGCTGGTACATCTCGTTCTGCGTCGAGGACGGCGTTACCGAGGCGGCGCCTAACGGCAAACCGCCGGTCGGCGTTGACAGGGGTGTGGCCGTGGCGATCGCCACCTCCGACGGCGATTTGCGCGACCGGGAGTTCGTCACGCCCGGCGAGGCTGCCAGGCTCAAGCGGTTGCAGCAACGCCTGTCCCGCTCGTTGCGGCAGACCTGTAACGCCTGCAAGCATGTCGCCCCGGAGTCCCGCAAGAGCCAAGCGGTCTTCTGGTGCGTCGCCTGCGGGCATCAGGACCACGCCGACGTGAACGCGGCCAAGAACATCCTCGCCGCCGGGCTGGCGGTAACAGGGCGTGGAGACCTCGCCGATGGGCGGTCTGCGAAGCGCCAACCACCCGGCTGATCCCAGCGTGAGCGCCGATCAGCCACGGGAATCCCCCGCCTACTGGCGTGGGGAGGAAGTCAACTGGACCTTGAGCCCCAGGTCGGTCGCGCGTCGCGCCAGGCGCCGGAACCCGTCGTGCCCGGCGGCGGTGGCCGCGTCCACGCTGAGCGAGATGGCCCGGGCGCCGGCGTCCCGGAGGCCGGCCAGGGCGGTGCGGGTGAGGGCCGGGGTACCGGAGGGCGACACGGAGACCGGCAGGCCCAGGCGGGTGCCCCGCCGCACGAGTTCCGCCAGGTCCGGTCGCTGGAACGGGTCACCACCGGTGATCACGAACAGCGGCGCCGGGCGACCGAAGGCCGCCACCTGGGCCATGAGCGCGGTGGCCTCCTCGGTGTCGAGTTCGGCGGGGTCACGCAGGGGGCGCGCCGAGGCACGGCAGTGCAGGCAGGCCAGCGGGCACGCCTGACTGGCCTCCCAGATGACCATGAAGGGCCGCTCCCCCACGTCCTGCCGGGGTAGCCGCACGGACCTGCCCGCCCGCTCCGGGCGCTCCGTTTCTCCTGCCGTGATCGCGTGTGTCACGACCGGGACGCTGCCCGGCGGGAACGCCGCGTGCCAGGGACCGGTGACCCGGGTCCCCGGGCCACCTGGCCCCCGCTAGCGAGGTCGGGGCTGCCGGGGACCGACCACGGGCACAACTGCCCCATGATCTCGGGACGTTCGGCCCGGTCCAGCGGCATAACGCGCCGGCACGCTGGCCGGTGCGTCCTCCGGTGCCGTGTCCCTGGTGCCCGGTCGGCGCGGACCTCGATTCCGTCTGTGGGAGTGCGTATTTCGGCGAGCGACGAGCCGGGTGACCCCGGCATCGTGCCGGTGGACCAGGACCGCGGCCAGCACGCGGAGGCCCGCGGGCGGCTGGACCCACAGCACGATGCGGGCCTGGTGACGATCGTCCGGGTCCGCTACTTCGGCGGCACGCGCGCCGCCGCCGGGGCGTCCGAAGAGGACCACCGGGCGAGCACCCTGGCAGAGCTGCTCGACCGGATGGGTGAGGCACACGGTTGGAGGCTGCGGGCAGCTCTGCGGGCCTGCAGTTTCCTCGTGAACGGCACCCAGTGGCGCGATCAGCACGCCGTCCTGCCGTCGTCGGCCACGGTCGACGTGCTTCCGCCGTTCGCCGGCGGCTGACCCGCAAGGAGCGACCATGACCGACCACAGGCTGGACGACTGGCTCACCACCGCCGCGGCGGCACTCGACCTGCCAGCCCCGTCGCCCGACGAGCGCCGAGCGGTCCTCAGCCTGGTCCGGGACGTGGCGCACGGCGTCTGCCGGCCGGCGGCGCCGCTGGCCGCGTACCTGATCGGAGTGGCGGTCGGGCGCGGCGCGGACCCGGACGCGGCGCGGGTCGCCGTCGCCGCGCTGGTTGCGCAGGAGGCGCGGTGACCACCGCCGCCGCGCCACGCCGCAAGGAGCACGGAGCCCGGATCACCGAGTGGGCGCAGGCGCGTCGCCTCGCCCACGACCTGCCGTCTGCCCTGCCCGCGGAGGAGGTGCCGCTCGCTTCGGCGGCCGGCCGCGCCCTGGCGGCGCCGCTTCGCGCCGGGGTGCCGTCACCCGGGTTCGACAACGCGGCCATGGATGGGTACGCCGTGCGAGGTTGCGGTCCGTGGCGGGTCGTCGACCGGGTACTCGCCGGGCACACCCACGTCTCGCCGCCGCTGGCCGAGCAGACCGCCGTCGAGATCGCCACCGGAGCTCCCGTGCCTGAGGGGACGGCGCGGGTGGTGCCCTACGAGACTGCGGAGCGCCTCGGTGACACCGTGTGGGCGTCGCCGGGCGACCGCCGGCATGTCCGGCGCCGCGGCGAGTACGCCCGTCCGGGGCAGGAGCTCCTGCCCGCGGGCACCGCCATCACCGCGCCGGCGTTGGGCCTGGCCGCCAGCGTCGGGCTGGACACGCTCACCGTGCACGCCCGCCCCAGGGTGCGGATGATTGTCAGCGGGAATGAGCTGGTAGCCGCCGGACTGCCCCGTTGGGGACAGGTGAGGGACGCGATCGGTCCGATGCTACGACCGCTGCTGCTGTCGTGGCGGGCAGAGCTGCTCGACTCCCGCATGGTCGGCGACGAGCTCGACTGGTTCGCCGCTGCGGTCGCTGGCAGTGCCGCCGACGCGGACGTGACGATCGTGTGCGGCGCGTCGTCGGTCGGGCCCGCGGACGGGCTGCACCATGCGTTGCACAGTCTTGGCGCCACGGTGCACGTCGACGGCGTCGCCTGTCGGCCGGGCCACCCGCAGGTGCTCGCCCAGGTTGGACAGAAGTGGATCGTCGGACTGCCCGGCAACCCGTACGCCGCGCTCGTGGCTGCGCTGACCCTGGTGGAACCGCTGCTGGCCGGGCTCACCGGGTTGCCGCTGACCGAACTGGAGACCGGGACGCTCGTCGGTGCACCGCCGGCCGATGAGCGGCACACCCGGATTGTGCCGGTCCGCCGGTCGGCACAGGTCCTGCATCTCGTCGAGGGCGGGCAGCCCGGCCAGCTGGGCGGCGCCGCCGGTGCGGACGCCTTCGCCGTCGTGCCGCCCGGTTGGCGGGGCGAGACTCCGGTGGAACTGCTACGCCTGGAGCGCTGACGTTCTCTCCACGTAAGCGGGTGAAATCAGATCGCCGGTGGCTGGCCACGTTATGACCGGCGTTCGGCGATCCGCCGTCGCAGCCCGCGGCGCAGTCGTGCGGACGCGCCTGGGAGTTGGGCGAGGGCCCAGACCTCCGCCCGCTCGATGTCTGCACGGTCCGCGAGTGCGAGGGCGGCCGCGTAGGGACGGCTCCCGCCAGCGGCGAGCCTGACCCGCAGTTGCCCCAGCACCTCGAGCAGGACGTTTCGGTCAGCACATGGATGTTGGGCCACGAGCAACAACAGCCGATTGTCGTTCCACGTGCTGCTTCGCCGCATGCACAACCGCGTCAATACGTCCCCAGGAGTCCCCGGGTTGGCTGCGAGGGCCTCCCAGACAAAGGAGTACGGAGAGTCGGCCAGGGCGCGGAGCACACCTACTGCGGTGTCCGGATCCATGGCCAGGTCACGATAGTCGGCCGGCGTGTGCAGCCCTCGCATCGCCGACTCAACATCCACACGCCCCATGATGCGCTCGTCATCCCTGCCGGGCGGACCCGGGGATGAACCGCCCGGGCACAGGTGGTGGCGGCGGCCGGAGGGGGGTTCCGGCCGCCGCCACTGTCGGGGTAGGTCGTTTCAGGAGGGGCGCTCCGCCCCCTTGCGGGCGTAGAAGTGCCAGGCCAGTGCCACGCAGGCGGCGAAGAAGACGGCCCAGCCGAGGTAGAAGGCGGTGGCCGGGACGCTGGCCAGCCCGATGCCGAACAGGAACGGCCCGAAGGCGGCGATGGCAGCGGTCCAGCCGATCACCCCGCCCGCCTGCCGGCGCTCGAAGATCATCGGCATCTGCTTGAAGGTCGAGGCGTTGCCGACGCCCGCGAAGAAGAAGATGCCCAGCATGCCGGCGACGAAGAACTTGAACTCGCCGAGCGAGGACGGGGTGAGCCAGAACGCGGTGAAGACGGTCGAGGCGGTCATGCCGACGCCCGACACGACGGTCCAGACGGCGCCACCGAAGCGGTCGCAGAGCGGCCCCCACGCCACCCGGGCCGCCGAGCCCACCAGCGGGCCGAGGAACGCCCACTTCAGCGGGTCCGGCGCGTCCGGGAACGTGCCGTACAGGTTCTTGATCAGCAGACCGAACTGCGCCGCGAAGCCGGAGAACGCGCCGAAGGTCATCACATAGAGCGCGGTCATGATCCAGGTGTGCTTCTCTCGGAAGATGTCCAACTGCTGACGCACATTGGCCTGCACCGGCACGCTCTTCAGGAAGAACCAGGCCAGCACGGCACCGGCGACCACCCAGGGGATGAAGACGAGGCCGGCATTGTGCAACCAGATCGACTCGCCGAGCCCCTTCGCGGGCTTGACCACCTTCTCCGGGCCGATGCTCGCCGTCCCGAGCAGGGCGAAGCCGATCACCCACGGCACCAGGAACTGCACGACGCTGACGCCGAAGTTGCCCACCCCCGCCTGAATGCCCAGCGCCACACCCTGCTTGCGCTTCGGGAAGAAGTACGAGGTGCTCGGCATGAAGCCGGAGAAGACACCGCCACCGATGCCGCAGAGAAAGGCGAGCGCGAGCAGCACGACGTAGGGAGTCGTGGCGTCCCGCACGGCCCAGCCCCACCCGACCAGCGGCACGATCAGCAGCAGCGTGGAGAGCGAGACGAGCTTGCGGGTTCCGAGCACCGGCGGGAGGAACATCCAGATCAGGCGCAGCAGCCCGCCGGCCAGGCCCGGCATCGCCGCCAGCCAGTACAGCTCGGTGGTGCTGAGTCCGAACCCGATGTTGTTCAGCCGGGGCGCGATCGCCGAGACGAGGAACCAGGTGATGAAGGCCAGGGTCAGGTTGTACGTGGTGACGCTGAGGGTCCGCCACGCCAGCCGCTGGTCCCAGGTGTCGGCCTCCGGATTCCAGTCCGCCAACCACTCCCGGCCGTTGCGGGCGGGAGGCTCCTGCGCCGGGGGGCCGCCGGTGCCGGCCTCCCGGGGTCGTAGTGCCGTGGTCATCGTCTTGCTCCTCGCTGCCGCCGAACGGTTCGGGACACTGGTCAGACTGGCCAGGGACAACTCGCTCGGACACGGTCGAGGGTCGCCCCCGGACGGGACCAAGGTCCCGCCCGTCGTCGGAAAGGTGCTCACGCGCGCTGCCCGGCCGGCACCGGCTCCACGCTCCGCGCCAGGTCGGGACTGCGGTCGTGCAACATCCGGTGCACCGTGACGTGCATCCAGAGCCCGGACGTCACGGTCAGCAGGAAGACGATCGCGAAGGTCGTCTGCGGTAGGCCGGTCCAGGCCTGCGCGTAGGCGAACAGCGGCGGCAGGACGAAGCCACCCAGCGCGCCGAGCATGCCGACCAGGCCACCCACCGCGCCGACGTCGTTCGGGAAGTACTCCGGGATGTGCTTGAACACGGCGGCCTTGCCGATGCCCATCGCGATCCCGACCACGAACACGCCGACGGTGAACGGCAGCACGCCGAGCTGGTAGGGCAGCACCTCGCGGACGCCGTCGGCCTCGTACCGCTCAGGCACGTACAGGACGATGTGACCGTAGGGCATGGCGAGGAAGAGGCTGGACACCGCCATGGTGGCGAAGGTGCCGTACATGACCCGCCGGGCGCCGTACCGGTCCGACAACCAGCCACCGACCGGCCGCAGCAGGCTGGCCGGGAAGATGAACAACGCGGTCAGCAGCGCCGCCTGGTAGAGCGGCAGCCCGAACACGTCGACGTAGTACTTCGGCAGCCAGGCGGAGAGTGCCACGTAGGCGCCGAACACCGCGACGTAGTAGAGGCTGAATCGCCACACCCGCATCTGCCGCAGCGGCCGGAACATCTCGCCGAGCGGTCGACCGCGGCCGGGTCGACGGTCCCGCCGCGGCGTGCCGAGCCACACCGCCGCGGCCATGACCACGAGCAGCACCGCGTACAGGAACGGGACGAACCGCCACCCGCCGGGGATCAGGCCGCTCGCGTACCCGGCGGCCGGCACGGCGGCGATGAGCGCGGGTCCGATGAACTTGGTCACCGAGGCACCGACGTTGCCGGCGCCGAACACGCCGAGTGCGAAGCCCTGCCGGTCCTGCGGGGTCCAGGCGGACACCCACGAGACTCCTACGCTGAAGGCGTTGCCGCCGAAGCCGGCGAGGAAGGCGTAGAGCAGCAGCGCCTCGTAGCTGCCGGCCTGCGAGACCAGGTAGGTGGGGATCGCGGTGAAGAGCAGCAGCGCGGTGAAGACCACTCGGCCGCCGAGCCGGTCGGCGAGCACCCCGCCGAACAGCCGCCACGCCGCACCGTTGAGGATCGCGACCGACGACAGCCAGGACAGTTGCACGTCGGTCAGGCCGAGTTCGGAGCGGATCGGGATACCCAGTACGCCGAACATGAGCCACACCGCGAACATCAGGGTGAAGCCGGCGCTGGACAGCACCAGAACCCGGCCGCCACCTCTGGCCCGGCCGGGCACCCCCAACCCCGTGTCCGTTGGCGCCTGGGTCGCCTGCATCTGGTCCTCCCTCGCTGGTACGGCCGCGCTGCTGCCCGGCGGCTCCACTCTCAGCCGCGCAAACCGGGCCTGATACGGGCCGGCGGTCCCCCGTCCCGGGCCCAAGGTCACGAGGCACCGGCCCGGGCGGACCGTGCGGGGAGTGGGAGACCGAAGGCCCTCGCGCTTGTCTGGTGGCGATTCCTCGGCCGTTCTGTCTGCCGGCGGGAGGGGCGGCGATGGAAGGTGCCCGATCCGGGACGTAAGGCCCTGGTGAACGGGAGAAAGGCCCCGGTTTGACGCCGGATCATGAGGTTAGCCTCGCCTCACGACGCCGGCGTACCGGCCGGCCCGACGAAAGGCACCCCATGGACGAGGTCACGACGACGGGGAGCGCCCGACCGTTGGCCCGCCGGGACCGCCCCGAGCACCCGCTGGCCGACCTGCGCCCCGGGGACCTGGCGACGGTCGTACGGGTCGTGGCCGCCGCGTCTCCCACGATCGCCCGCCGGCTGGCCGATCTCGGCTTCACCCCCGGCACGCTCGTCCGGGTCCAGCGCCGGGCGCCGCTGCGCGACCCGGTGCTGTACCGGCTGCGCGACTACGACGTGTGCCTGCGCCGAGCCGAGGCAGCGTGCGTGCGGGTCGTCGGGACACCCCGGTGACCGGCTGCCACGGGGCGGCCGAATCCCTGCTGGACGGTGCCGTCCGCGTCGCGCTGGTCGGCAGCCCGAATGCCGGCAAGACCACCCTGTTCAACTCGTTGACCGGGCTACGCGCCAAGACCGGCAACTACCCCGGGGTGACCGTTGCCCGGTACGTCGGGACCTGCGTGACCGCCACCAGCCGCTACCGAGTCGAGGACCTGCCAGGTGCGTACAGTCTGGACCCGATCAGCCCGGACGAGCAGGTCATGGTCGACGCGCTCGACGGCCGTCACGAGTCGACCCGCCCGGACGCGCTCCTGGTGGTGGTCGACGCCACCACCCTGCGCCGTTCGATGAACCTGGTCGCCCAGGTGCTCGCGCGGGGCCTGCCCGCCTGTGTGGTCCTCACCTTCACCGACGAGCTTGCCCGCCGGCACGGCCGCCTCGACGTCGATGCGTTCGCCCGGGCGCTCGGCGTGCCCGTTGTCGCGGTGCGGCGGGGGCGCGGCAGGGCCGTGCTGCAGGACCGGTTGGACGGCTGGCGCGAGTGGCCCGCGTCGCCGGTGCCCCCGCCGGTCGACCCCGTCGAGCGGGATGCCTGGGCGGAGTCGATCCTGGCCTTCGCCGGCTACGAGGCCCCACGGCGGCACCGGACCACCGACCGCGTCGACGCGGTGCTGCTGCACCCCGTCTGGGGGGTGTCGGTCTTCTTCCTGGTGATGGCGCTGTTCTTCCAGACCATCTTCACGCTGGCCGCACCGCTGCAGGACGGCGTCGCGGCGGTGTTCGCCACGCTCGGCGAGCTGGTGCACCGGCACGTCGACAACCCATGGCTGTCCGGGCTGCTCGGTGACGCGCTCATCGGCGGGGTGGGCGGGGTCCTGGTGTTCGTCCCGCAGATCGCACTGATGTTCCTGCTGCTCGCCCTGCTGGAGGGAGTCGGCTACCTTCCCCGCGCGGCGTTCCTGATGGACCGGGTGATGGCGCGGGCCGGCCTGGAGGGTCGGGCGTTCGTCGCCCTGCTGTCCGCGTTCGCCTGCGCCATCCCCGGGATCATGGCGACCCGTACGCTTCCGTCGGCGCGCGACCGGCTGGCCACCATGATGGCGGCACCGCTGATCACCTGCTCCGCCCGGCTGCCGGTCTACGTGCTGCTCGTCGGCCTGCTCGTCGATCCCGCTGCCCGGGTCGGGCCGTTCGGGGTGCAGGGCCTGGTGATGTTCGGCCTGTACCTGCTCGGCGCGGTGTCGGCGATGGTGGCCGCCTGGGCGTTCACGAAGATCGTGGACCGGCGGGCGCTGCCCGTGCCGTTCTACATGGAACTGCCCCCGTACCGGTTGCCCGCGCCGCGCGCCGTCCTGGCGGCGGTGTCGGACGCGGCGGGCTCCTTTCTCCGCAAGTGTTCGAGGATCATCCTGCTCACCAGCATCGGCCTGTGGCTGCTGCTCAACCTGCCCGTGCACGGTGAGACCCAGCTGCAGGTGGCTGGGATCGACACCGCGGACCGGGCCGCCGTCGCGGCGTACGAGGTGAACCACAGTTACGCGGCCGACCTCGGTCATCTGGTCGCGCCGGTGTTCGCGCCGCTCGGATTCGACTGGCGGATCAACGTCGGGGTGCTGTCGGCACAGTCGGCGCGGGAGAGCTTCGTGGCCACCCTCGGGCAGGTCGCCGCCGCGGAGCATCCTGAACGCCCGGAGCAGGCCCTGCGGGAGTTGACCTATGCCGACGGTCCCCGGGCAGGGCAGCCGGTGTTCACCGCACCCGTGCTGGCGGCGCTGCTCGTCTACTTCGCGTACGCGCTGCAGTGCACCGCGACGGTCGGGGTGATCCGCCGGGAGACGGGCACCTGGCGGTGGCCGTTGGTGGCTTTCACCTATCTGACCGGCCTGGCCTGGGTGATGGCGTTCCTGGCCCGGGTGGTCACCGCCCTCCTCGTCGGGTAGGTCGTCGTGGTGCCCTTCCATCCCCAGGCCGACCCGCGGCGGCCGGAGCGCATCCGCTGGATCCTGCCGGGCGGCGTCCTGCCGGTTGCCGGCGGGTCGGTCCCGGTGCCGCCGTCGCTGGCCGCGCTGCTGTCCGACGGCACCCTCACCGATGTCGCCGTGGCCGCCGACGCGGTGGTCACCGACCTCGCGCCCGGGCGCCGGTGGGCCGACGAGGGACCGCGGGTGCGTTCGGCCCTGCACGTGGCGCTCGATGATCCGGTGGGGTGGCTGGGCGAATCCGCGCCGGCCCGCTCGGACCCCGACGAGCCGGTGCGCCGCAGCGTGCGTCGCCTGCTCGACGGGTCCGTGGGCGACTTCGTCCGCTCCCACGGCGGATGCATCGAACTGGTCGATGTCCGCGACGGCGTGGTCCGCGTCCGCCTCGCGGGTGCCTGCGACGGCTGCCCCGCCGCCCGTTTCACGCTGCGCAACCGCGTCGAGGCCGAACTGCGCCGACACCATCCGCAGGTGAGCGGGGTGGTCGAGGCGGGTCGAGGGTAGCCGGAAGGCGGCCCGCGGCCCTGCCGTCGTCAGGACTCCGCGGATGCCCGCGTGACGTCCTCGATCCAGTTGAGCGCCGCGATGGCGGTCGGGAATCCACAGGTGGTGATGGCGGCGAGGGCGACGGCGCGCACGTCGTCCAGGCTGGCCCCGTGGTGCAGGGCCTTACGGACGTTGGAGCGCACCGCCCCCTCGGCCTCGGCGCCGATCGCCATCGCCAGCTTGATCAACCGGTCGGTCCGGTCGTCGAACGGGTTGTGCTCGCGGATCGTGCGCGCCAGTGCGCCCTGCGCCTCGGCGACCTCCGGGAAGCGCTCCAGGAACTGCAGGTAGATGCTGGGCAGGTAGTCGTCTTCCATATCTCCTCCACCGCTGATCAACCTTCACACGGTACGACGCCCGACCAGGTGATCAGGCCCGGCCGCTGGAGATCGGCGAGCGGACGGCGTCACGCACCGCTGCCGGGGAGGGCTGCGCCGCGGGCAGGGCGCCCCGCCGGGCGCGGTAGACCACGTACGGGCGCCACAGGTACGCCAGCGGCGCGGACCAGACGTGCACCAGCCGGGTGAAGGGCCACAGCGCCAGGAACAGGAAGCCGCCGATCGCGTGCAGCTGGTAGACCAGGGGTGCCCCGCTCATCAACGCGGGTTCGGGCTGGAACCAGAAGATCCCACGGAACCAGACGGCGATCGTCTCCCGGTAGTCGTAGCCCCCGCCGAGGAGGTTCATCCCGACCGTGGCGATCATGCCGAGCGTCACCATGGCGGCCAGCGCGGCGTAGAGGACCTTGTCCATGGTGGTGGTGACGCGGCGGACCCGGCCGTTGACGAAGCGCCGGGCGATCAGCAGGAGCAGGCCGGCCACCAGCATCACGCCGGTCACCGTGCCGCCCCACACCGCGGTGAGGTGATAGACGTGCTCGCTGATCCCGATCTTCTCGGTCAGCGACGCGGGCACGACCAGACCCATGGCGTGCCCGCCGACGACCCCGAACGCGCCCAGGTGGAACAGCGGCGAGCCGAGGCGCAGCAGGCGGCTCTCCAGGAGTTGGCTGGTGTGGGTGGTCCAGCCGAACTGGTCGTGACGCCAGCGCCACACGTGACCTGCGACGAAGACCGCGAGGCACAGGTAGGGCAGGACGATCCAGACGAGCGTGGTCATCGGGGGGCCTCCGACGGGGAGCAGGCGGGGTAGGGGGCGAGTGAGGCGCCCTGCAGGTCCGGGCCGTGCCCGAGGGACTCCAGGCCGACCGTCTCCACCGGGGGCCCGTCGACGGCGAGTGCCGTGACGGCGGCCCGGTCGGCGTCGGTGAGCTCGGGCAGGACGGCGCAGACGGCGTCCAGCAGGAGCCGGTACGGCGTGCCGGACTCGGCCAGCGCGGCGTGGAGCAGCTCGAGGCCGGTGCGGTGCTGGCGCAGCGGTGCCTCACCGTCGCCGGGGCCGGCCGCGGCGGCGAACTCGAGCACCACCGGTAGCAGGTCGGGCAGTTCCCCGTCGGCGAGCCGCAGGCCGTGTGCCCGGTACCGCTGCTTGAGCATCAGCAGCGCCATCCCCCGCTTGCGGGTGTCGCCGTGCAGGTAGTAGGTGAGGTAGAGGCCGGAGCGCCGGCGCAGGTCGAAGGTCTGCACGTAGTGCCGCTGCGCCTCGATCGGGGTGGTGTGCAGCAGCCAGTCGAGGAACTCCTCGATCTGCGCCCGGACGGTGTCGTGCGCGATCCGGTCGGCCGCCGCGCGGAGCTCGGCGGCCGCGCCCAGCAGCTCGTCATCGGGGTACGTGAGCAGCAGCGAAACGAGTTCGAAGATGCGGGCCCGGTCGGTCGGGGCGGTCATGAGTGGCCTCGCCGCGGGTTGATGGTGAGGCCGCGCCGGCCGTCGGCGCGCCGGGAGAAGACCCCGGGCCGGCCGGGGCGTACCTCGTCGCCGTCGACCAGGTGGAAGCTCTGCACGGTGGCCTCCGTGGTCATTCCCGGGCCGCCCTCGCAGTCGAGCGAGCAGTCGGGGTGGGCGGCGGCCTGGGCCTCGAGGGCGGCGGCGTCCTTGGTGTGGGCGACGGGGATGACGTAGCGCTCGTCGTACTTGGCGACGGCCAGCAGCCGGTACATGGCCTCCACCTGGTCCGCGGTCATGCCGATGCCGTCCAGCAGGTCGTTCGCGACCGTGCCGTCCAGGGTGCGGGCCCGCATGTAGGAGCGCATGGCGGCGAGCTTCATCAGGACGCCGGCGATCGCCTCGGCGTCGCCGGCGGTGAACAGCTCGGCCAGGTATTCCACCGGGATGCGCAGGTCACGGATGGTGTGGAAGACGTCGTCGGCGTCGGTGTCGTCACGGCCGGCCTCCCCCACCGCGTCCAGCACCGGCGACAGCGGTGGGACGTACCAGACCATGGGCAGCGTCCGGTACTCCGGGTGCAGCGGCAGCGCGACCTTGTACTCGCTGATCAACCGCCACACCGGGGATCGTTCGGCGGCGTCCAGCCAGTCCTGCGGCATCCCGGCCTCCCGGGCGGCCTGCTGCACGGCGGGGTCGGCCGGGTCGAGGAACACGGCGCGCTGCGCGTCGAGCAGGTCGTGCTCGTCGGCCACCGAGGCGGCGGCGAGCACGGCGTCCTCGTCGTACAGGACGATGCCCAGGTAGCGCAGCCGGCCCACGCAGGTCTCCGAGCAGATGGTCGGCTGTCCCGCCTCGATACGCGGGAAGCAGAAGGTGCACTTCTCCGCCTTGCCGGTGGCGTGGTTGACGTACACCTTCTTGTACGGGCAGGCCGACACGCACATCCGCCAGCCCCGGCAGCGGTCCTGGTCGACCAGGACGATGCCGTCCTCCTCGCGCTTGTACATCGCGCCCGAGGGGCAGGCCGACACGCACGCCGGGTTGAGGCAGTGCTCGCAGATGCGCGGCAGGTGGAACATGAAGGTCTTCTCGAACTCGAACTTGACCTTCGCGGCCGCCTCGCTCGGCATGCGGGCGATGTTCGGGTCGCCGCCGGCGTGTTCGTGCGCGCCGCCGAGGCTGTCCTCCCAGTTGGCGCCCCAGGTGAGCGCCATCGGCTCACCGGTGAGGGCGGAGTGGGGCCGCTTGACCGGGGTGTCCTTCAGGCCGGCGGGCGCGTTGACCAGGATGTCCTTGTCGAAGGTGGCCGGTTCGTAGTAGTCGTCGATGGAGGGCAGGTCCGGGTTGGCGAACAACCGGGTGAGCCGCTTGAGCCGGCCGCCGGAGCGCAGCTTCAGCCGGCCCTTGTCGTCGAGCTGCCAGCCGCCGTGCCAGCGGTCCTGGTCCTCGTAGTGCTTCGGATAGCCGATGCCCGGCTTGGTCTCGACGTTGTTGAACCAGACGTACTCGGTGCCTTCGCGGTTCGTCCAGGTCTGTTTGCAGGTGACGGAGCAGGTGTGGCACCCGATGCACTTGTCCAGGTTCATCACCATGGCGACCTGGGCACGGATCTTCATCAGTACTCCACCTCCTGCGCGCGACGGCGGATCACGGTGATCTGGTCGCGTTGGCTGCCGATCGGGCCGTAGTAGTTGAAGGCGTAGGTGAGCTGGGCATGTCCGCCCGCCAGGTGGGTGGGCTTGACCAGCAGCCGGGTCAACGAGTTGTGGTAGCCGCCCCGCCGACCGCTCTTCTCCGCCTTGGGCACGTTCACCGTGCGCTCCGGCGAGTGGTACTGGAACACCGTGCCCTCGGGCATCCGGTGGCTGACCACGGCCCGGGCCACCACGACGCCGTTGCGGTTGTGCGCCTCGATCCAGTCGTTGTCCCGTACGCCGATCTTGGCGGCGTCCGCGATACTCATCCAGATCACCGGCCCACCCCTGGACAGTGCCAGCATCAGCTCGTTGTCGTGGTACATCGAGTGGATCGACCACTTCGCGTGCGGGGTGAGGAAGCGTACGGTCACCCCACCGTCGACCAGCTCGCCCGGCTTGCCGAAGTGCCGCGCCATGTTCAACGGCGGTCGGAACGCCGGCAACTGCTCTCCCAGCTCGGCCACCCAGTCGTGTTCGACGAAGAAGTGCTGGCGGCCGGTGATCGTGTGCCAGGGCTTGAGCCGCTCGACGTTGAGGGTGAACGGTGAGTAGCGACGGCCGCCCTTCTCCGAGCCCGACCATTCGGGGCTGGTGTAGACCGGCCGCGGCGAGCGCTGCGTGTCCGGGTACGTGATCCGGTCGTTCTCGTGCCCGGCGATCAGGTCGGCGAACGGCTGGCCGGTCCGCTTCTCCAGAGCGTCGAAGCCGGCCGCCGCCACCCGACCGTTGGTGGTGCCGGAGAGCGCCAGGATCGCCTCGCACATGCGGTCGGCGGTGGCCACCGACGGCCGACCGGCGAAGGGCCCGTCGGTGACGACCCCGTTCTGGTGCCGCAGGTACTCCAGCTCCGCCGAAACGTCGACGGTGAGCGCCTTGGTGGTGGTGCCCAGCGTGTCGAGCAGCGGGCCGACGGCCCGCATCTTCGCGCCGATCTGCGTGTAGTCCCGCTCGACCTCGATGAGCTTCGGCATGGTGGAGCCGGGCACCGGCTCGCACTCGCCCGCCTTCCAGTCCCGCACCCGGCCGCTCGGCATGGCCAGCTCGTCGGGGGTGTCGTGCTGCAGCGGCGCGGCCAGCACGTCGCGGCGCACCCCCAGGTGGGTCACGGCCAGCTCGCTGACCTTGTCGGCCAGGGCGAGGAAGGTGTCGTAGTCGGTGTGCGCGTCGGCGGGCGGGTCGACTGCCGGGCTGAACGCGTGCACGAACGGGTGCATGTCCGTGCTGGAGATGTCGTGCTTCTCGTACCAGGTGGCGGCGGGCAGGACCACGTCGGCGTGCAGGCCCGTGTTGGTCATCCGGAAGTCGATCGCGGTGAGCAGATCGAGCTTGCCCGTCGGCGCCTCCTCGCGCCAGGCCACGTCACGCGGCCGATGGTCCGGGCCGCACTCGCTGGCACTGGCCGACGAGTCCACGCCGAGCAGGTGCCGCAGGAAGTACTCGTTGCCCTTGCCGGAGGAGCCGAGCAGGTTGGCCCGCCACAGGGTCAGGCAGCGCGGGAAGTTCGCCGGGTCGTCCGGGTCCTCGGCCACAGCCTGCAGCCGGCCGGCCTTCAGCTCGGCGACGATGTGCTGCTGCACCGGCACACCGGCCGCCGCCGCCTCGTCGGTCAGGTCGAGGGGGTTGCGGTTGAACGCGGGGTGGCCGGGACTCCAGCCCATCCGCTGGGCGGCAGCGACGGTGTCGGCGAAGGCCATGCCGGCGAACCGGCCGGTGCCCAGCGGTGAGGAGAGTTCGTCGGCCGGGACCCGCTCGTAGCGCCACTGGTCGGTGTGCAGGTACCAGAACGGGGTGGCGGCCTGGTGCCGCATCGGTCGCTGCCAGTCGAACGCGAACGACATGTGCTGCTGGCCGGTGATCGGCCGGGCCTTCTCCTGCCCGACGTAGTGCGCCCAGCCGCCACCGTTGACGCCCTGGCAGCCGGTCAGGGTGACCAGGGAGATGAACGCCCGGTAGGTCATGTCGGAGTGGAACCACTGGTTCGCGCCGGCGCCCAGGACGATCAGCGAGCGGCCTCGGCTGCGCTCGGCGTTGCGGGCGAAATTCCGGCCGATGCGGGCGGCCAGCGTGGCCGGGACGCCGGTGATGCGCTCCTGCCAGGCCGGTGTGTTCGGGGCGTCCGCGTCGTCGTACCCGGTGGGCCAGACGCCGGGCAGGTCACCGCGGCGCACCCCGTACTGGGCCATGAGCAGGTCGTAGACCGAGGTGACCAGGTGCTCGCCGACGTGCATGACGGGCACCCCGCGACGCATGGTGGTGCCGCCCTCGGTGTCGCCGACGTCGAAGCGGGCCAGGTCGACCTCCGCCGTTTCCTCGCTGAGGTCGAGCAGGCCCAGCGCCGGGACCACGTCGCCGAGGTCGAGGTTCCAGCGGCCCTCGCCGGCCTCGCCGTACCGGAAGCCGAGCGACCCGTTCGGGACGACCGGTTCTCCGGTGCGCTCGTCGACCAGCACGGTCTTGTGCGCGCCGTCCGCCTCACCCAGGTCGGAGGCGGTCAGGAAGCGGTCCGCGGCCCACGAGCCACTCTCGGTCTCGCGGAGGGTGACCAGGAACGGCAGGTCGGTGTACCGGCGTACGTAGTCGACGAAGTAGGGCACCGTGCGGTCCCGGAAGAACTCGGTGAGCACGACGTGGCCCATGGCCATGGCGAGAGCGCCGTCGGTGCCCGGGTGCGGTGCCAGCCAGTCGTCGGCGAACTTGACGTTGTCGGCGTAGTCCGGGCTGACCGCGACCACCTTGGTGCCCTTGTAGCGGGCCTCGGCCAGGAAGTGGGCGTCCGGGGTGCGGGTCACCGGGATGTTCGAGCCCCACATCATCAGGTACGTGGCGTTCCACCAGTCACCGGCCTCGGGCACGTCGGTCTGGTCGCCCCAGACCTGCGGCGAGGCGATCGGCAGGTCGGCGTACCAGTCGTAGAAGCTCAGCAGGGTGCCGCCGAGCAGGGCGTGGTAGCGGGTGCCGGCGGCGAAGGACGCCATCGACATCGCCGGGATCGGCGAGAAGCCCACGACCCGGTCCGGCCCGTACGTCTTCGTGGTGTGCACGTGCGCGGCGGCGACCATGGTGATCACCTCGTCCCAGGTGGCGCGGACGAAACCGCCACGCCCCCGCTGGATCTTGTAGGCGCGCGCCTTGAGCGGGTTCTCCACGATGTCGGCCCAGGCGAGCACCGGGTCACCCAGGCGGCGGAGCCCGTCGCGGAACATCTCGGCCAGCACCCCCCGCACATACGGGTGGCGCACCCGCGACGGCGAGTACTCGTACCAGGAGAAGGACGCACCGCGCGGACAGCCTCGGGGCTCGTAGTCCGGCGAGTCGGGCCCGGTGGTGGGGTAGTCGGTGGCCTGGTGCTCCCAGGTGATCAGGCCATCCTTGACGAAGACGTTCCAGGAGCAGGACCCCGTGCAGTTGACGCCGTGGGTGGAGCGCACCACGCGGTCGTAGCGCCACCGGTCACGGTAGAAGTGCTCCCAGTCGTTGCCGTCGACCTGGTGCAGCGTCCGGCCATGGTCGCCGACCGTCTCCCGGGTGAGGAACCGACGGGCGGCCAGGAGCGGTGCCGCACCGGGGACCTGGTCCGTCGCGGGAGTGCGGCCGGGGTCTGACAGGCGATGCGGTGACACGTTGGTCACTCCTTCGGTGTGGCACGAGACGACAACCCGGGAGTCGTCGACGGCACGCGGCGGCGCGCCCTGCCAACCAGCGTCTGCGATATCAATCCCGAGATCGGGAGGCTGCAGTCCCTAGCTGTCGGGACCAAAGTCCGTAATCCGGCACCTTCTCGTCTGACACCGTTGACGGCATGCGAAGGCGGGTTGCGGTTATCGGTGGGGGAATCTCCGGGCTGGCCGCCGCGGTGCGGATCCGCGACCGGGCACCACAGGACACGGAGATCGTCGTGTACGAGCAGGGTGGCGTGCTCGGCGGCAAGCTGCGCACCGGTGAGCTGGCCGGCGCCGTCGTGGAGCGCGGCGCCGAGTCGTTCCTGGTGGGCGCCCCCGACGGGACGGAGTCCGCGGCGGTACGGTTCGCCCGACGGCTGGGCCTGGGCGACGAGCTCGTGCACCCGACGGCGGGCCAGGCAGCCCTCGCCAACGGCGGACGCCTCGAACCCATCCCGGCCGGCACGCTGATGGGCATCCCACGGAAGTCCGACGGCGACGACCGCGACACCGGTGCCCCGCTGCTCGGCACGGACGAGGACGTGACGGTGGGCGCGCTGGTCCGCGCACGGTTCGGCGACGACGTCGTGGAGCGGCAGGTCGACCCGCTGTTGGGCGGCGTCTACGCCGGCCGCGCCGACCAGCTCTCGCTCGCGATGACCATGCGAGCGTTGGCCTCGGCGGCGCGCACAGAACACACCCTGGCGGGCGCCGTCCGGGCCGCCCAGTCCGCCACCGTGCGGGTGCCCGGGCGACCGGTGTTCGCCACCGTCGAGGGCGGGCTGACCCGGCTCGTCGCGGCGGCCGCGGCGGCGAGCGGTGCCCGGATCAGCCTCGGGCTGCCGGTGCGCGAACTGGCGCGTACGTCGCGTGGCTGGCGGGTCACCTTCGGCTCGGCGGCGGCCCCGCAGGTCGACGACGTGGACGCGGTGGTGCTGGCGGTGCCTGCCGAGCCCGCGTCGCGACTGCTGCACAGCGCCCGGGACGCCTCCGGAGCGACCGACGTCGGTGACCTCACGTATGCGAGCGTCGCGCTGGTCGCGATGGCGCTGCCGTACGACACCCCGCTGCCGGAACTGTCCGGTTTCCTGGTCCCGGCGGCCGAGGGCACCCTGGTCAAGGCAGCGACGTTCTTCACCCACAAATGGGCCCACCTGCGCCGTGACGGTGGGCCGACGATCATTCGGGCCTCGCTCGGCCACAGCGGCGAGGAGGAGCGGCTGCGCCGTGATGATCGTGTTCTGGCCGCCCAGGCGCACGCCGAGCTGGGCGCCCTCCTCGGGGTGAGTCTTCCGCCGCCGATCGCGTCCTGGGTGCAGCGGTGGAACGGCGCGCTCCGCAGTACGCGGTGGGGCATCTGGAACGGATCGCGTCCGCCCGGGCGGGCCTGCCACCTGGTCTCGCTCTCGCGGGTGCGGCCTACGACGGCGTCGGCATTCCGGCCTGCATCGCCAGCGGAGAGGCAGCGGCAGAGAACGTGTGCGGATACCTGGAAGTGCCAGATCGGCAGCCAGCCAGTAGGTGCGGGTGGTCAGCTTCTCGGCCCTGAGGGCCGAGCTTGCAGATCATGGCCCGATGCTGGCTGCACGGGTCACGCCGCGTTCGGCAGGCTGACAGCTGCCCAGTCCGCGACACCGCGTGCGGCGATGTTGCGGGCTGCGTTCACGTCGGCGTGCTCAGCGAAGCCGCACGACGTGCATCGGAAGGTGGACTGGTTGGGCCGGTTCTGACGCGACGCATGGCCGCAGGCGGAGCAGCCCTGCGACGTGTATGCCGGGTCGACGCGGACGAGCGCCACCCCGGCCCGCGCTGCCTTGTAGGCGATGAACTGGCCGAGCTGGTGGAACGCCCACGAGTGCAGCGTGACCCGCTGGGGCCGTCGGAGCCGTACCCGGTCGCGGATGCCCGTGAGGTTTTCCAGGGCGATGCCACGGCCGGTGCGTTTGGCCTCGGTCACGATCTGCTTGGCGATGCGATGGTTCGTGTCGGCCGTGAACCTGGCCTCCTTGCGGCGGCGGACCTTAAGCAGCCGCTTCGCGGACTTGGTGCCCTTGGCCTGGAGCTTGGTCCGCAGCCGCTGGTTACGATGCCTGACCCGGCTCAAGCCTTTGCCGCTGTGCCGGGTGCCGCTGTTGGTGGTGGCGATGTTCGCGATACCCAGGTCCACGCCGAGGAACCCGTCGGGCTCTTCCACCTCGACGTCTGGGATGACGCAGGTGGCGTGCAGGTACCACTTGCCGTCGCGGTGCACCAGGTCAGACTCGCCCTTGCGGTGGGCGACCAGAGTTGCGAACTGCTGCTCGGAGCAACCGTACCGAACTCGGTTCAACCGACCGCCGACGGCCCAGATCGACACCGTGCGGTCGGCGATCCGCCACGACAGGCACCTGTCGTCGAACGGTTGCGCCGCGTCCGCCCGGAACCTGATCGGCTTTGACTCGGCCTTGACGCGCCGTTTCGATCCGGGTTCGCCGAGGTGGCCGGCGCGGATATTGGCCTTCAGGGTGGCGTACGCGCCAGCGACCTTGCGGGCGACGTGAATCGCCGGCTGGGCTGACAGGCCCAAATCCTTCAGGTGGCCATAGGTGAGACGCTGGAGCGCCTGCTTCGCGAAGATCCGCCGCCGGAACGCCTCGGTCGAGGCGAGGTTCGCGGCCTCGTTGCACAGGTCAAGCGTCGCCCGAAGTGCCGCCTCCTGGGCGGCATCCGGGTGCAGCCGAACCTGCACAACGATCTTCATGTCCACAGTCTACGGTCTTGTCTGTGTCACCACGATGGACATCAGACCCCGATGTTCGGCGAGGTCGTAGCGTCGTCTACAAGCTGCACGTACATCTTGTCTTCATCACCAAGTACCGCCGGGACGTGCTCAACGACGCGATGCTCACCCGATGTGGGCAGATCATGGCTGACGTGTGTGCGACGCTCGGCGCCGAGCTTCGGGAGTTCAACGGCGAAGACGACCACGTCCACCTGCTCGTGCACTACCCGCCGAAACTGCCGATCTCGACTCTGGTCAACCGACTCAAGGGCGTCTCCGCGCACTACCTGCGGCAGGAATTCACTGGCCGGATCAATCGGCACATCGCGCACGGCCACCTGTGGTCACCGTCGTACTTCGCCGGGTCGTGCGGCGGAGCGCCTCTCGCCATCATCCGCGAGTACATCGAAAACCAGAAACGCCCAGGCTCGTGACGCGATCCCTCCCGGCCCTGAAGGACCGGGACTCCTCGCTAAACCTCGTTGACGAACTCGCGTAGGCCGATCGCGGCGAGTTCCTGTTCGTATCCGCTGCGTTTCGTCCCGCCGAAAGGCAGGCGCGCGTCGCAGGCGACGATTGCGTTGATGAAGGCCGCCCCCGAGGTGACCTGGCGGGCGAAGGCGGTGCCGTGTTGCGGGTCGGCGGTCCACACGCTGAGCCCGAGTCCATACTGCGAGGTGTTGGCCAGCCGGACCGCGTCGGCCTCGTCGGCGGCGATCGCGACGGCGGCGACCGGGCCGAAGGTTTCCTCGTCGAAGGCGGGGATGCCGGTGAGCACCTTGCCCATCTCGTCGGTGATCAGCCGCGCGAACTGATCCTTTCCGGTCCGCAGTGCGGTGGCGAGTTCCGACACCACGGCGCGGCGCTTGTCCAGCGGGGTCGAGCCCCATGCGGTGGTTGCGGTGTGGGCTTGGTCCAGCAGCTGCTCGACCCGGGCGTCGTCGTGGTGTCGTAGGTGGCCAGCGGCTGGCCCGTGGTCGGGTTCGTGGTGGTGATGCGCATGATCGGTTCTCTGGTCACGAGTTGCTCTGGCCGCCCTTGTCGTTCTCGGACAGGTGCTCGAAGGTTTCCCCGGTCGCGGTGATCGTGCGGGTGACGTCGCGCCCGCCGTAGACCCAGTAGATGCGCATGATCCCGTCGCCGCGGTTGAGGAACCGGTGCGGCACCCCCGCTGGCACCCACGTCGCCTCACCGGCGACAAGGTCGAAGTAGTCGTCACCGATCTGCGCGGTGGCCAGCCCTTCGAGGATCAGCACCGATTCCTCCACGTTGTGGCTGTGCAGCGGCAGTCCGGTGCCGACCTGGAACTGCGTCTGCCCGGTGGTGACCCGGTTGAGCGCACAGTTCCACTTCCCTACGTACGGGATCGTGACGACGCCGTTGCCCCGGTCGAACGGCTCGACGCTCTCCGGGTTGACGAGCAGGTTGGGCTTGGGCGGCAGGGCGGCCATGGTGGTCCTTCCGGCGGTCGTGGTTGCGGATGGCTGGGGCTGCGGATGCAGGCGAGCGCAGGGTCGTCGTCACCCGGTGGGGCGCTGGGCCTCCTGGGCTGGCGGCAGGACCACGATGCCGTCGTCGTCGCCGTAGATCTCGGCGCCCGGCCGGAAGGTGCAGTTGCCGAACGAGACGGGCACGTCCCTGTCACCGGCACCGGTCTTGGTGCTCTTGCGGGGGTTGGAGCCGATGGCCTTGATGCCGATCTGGAGTGAGGCAAGTGCGGCGACGTCGCGGACGGCGCCGTTGATGATCACTCCTGCCCAGCCGTTGTCCGCGGCCATGCCGGCGATGACATCGCCCATCAGTGCCCGGTGCAGGGACGCTCCACCGTCGACGACGAGCACTCGGCCGTCACCCGGCTCGGCGATGACTGACTTGAGCAGGGCGTTGTCCTCGAAGCACCGGACGGTGACGGCCGGGCCGTGGAAGTCGCGGATCGCACCGAACTGGCGCAACTGGGTCTCACAGGAATCGATCCCGTCACCGTGTTCGTCGACGAGGTCCGCGGTGGCGAAGTCCGCGTCGCTCGGGGCGTGCTCAAGGGTCATGGGCTGCCTCTCATGTTGGTGGTGCTGACGGCCTCGCCGTCAGGACGGTTGGCGGGCGGTGGCGACAGGTGCAGGCCACGTGCCGCCAGGGCCGCGGCCGCAAGTCCGGCGGCGGTGAAGGCCAGTACGCCGGCGGCGCCGGCCCCTGCGGCGACGACGCCGGCGGTGGTGGGGATCAGGAGTTGGCCGAGCCGGTTGCCGGTGAGCCTCAGGGACATCGCCCGGCCGCGCAGTCCCGCTGGGGCGGACTCGGCGAGGAAGGACATGGTCAGGGGTTGCCCGACGCCGAGCCCGAGCCCGGCGACGGTGATGACGAGCGCCATCAGCCACAGCGGCATGGGCAGCGGCAGAAGAGCCAGGCTGGCCGCAGCGAGCGCCACGGCCGCGATGAGGAGCCAGCGGCGACCGAGCGTGGTCGCGAGCCGGCCGAGGAAGAGTCGGGAGATCATGGACGCGGCCGCGCGAAGTGCGAGCAGGAGGCCGACAGCCCCGGAGGTGATGTTCCGGTCGGCGCCCAGAGCGGGCAGGTAGACCAGCGTGATGTCGACCGCGGCGAGGACGATGCAGCTGACGACGAGGGCCCGGGTCAGCCCCGGCTGTCGCAGCAGGTCGCGGACCCTGCCTGAGGGCTGGTCACTGGCGGTCCGGTGCCGTGCCGAGGGCCTGAGGAAGCCGGCGGCGGCCAGCAGCGGCAGGGTCAGGACGATGGCGCCCAGGAAGATCAGCTGGGTGTCCGGCAACGGATGGTCACCGCCGAAGCCGATGATCAGCCCAGGTCCGACGGCTTGCCCGAGAGACGCGGCAAAGGTGTAGTACCCGAAGGCGGAGTCGTACCGGTGGGCGGGGGTGGCGTTGGCGACCAGAGCCTGCTGCGCCACCACGGAGCACAAGTGGCCGGTGCCGAGCAGCATGGTGGCGAGCACGAGACCGAGGACCGAGCCGCCGAGCAGGGCGAAGCCCGCTGCGGCGGCGGTGAGCAGTCCGGAGCCCAGCATCATCATCCGGCGTTCGCCCCAGCGGTCGACGGTGTGACCGACGGGAACGGCCAGCACGAACGGTACGACGGCGAAGCTGGCGCCGAGGAGGCCCAGCCAGGCGGCGGGCACGTCCAGTTCCAGCGCGCGGTAGGTGGCGGCTGGCCGGAGGACGAAGGTGACGGCTTGGACCAGGATCGTGTGGGCGAGCAGAAGGCTCAGTTGGGTCCGGCGCCCGGTCGGCATTTCGCCGGTGCCCACCCTCGTCGCGACGGCGGGCCTCACACGTGCGGCTCCTGAGCCGTCGCCGCGAACTGCTGCGTGCCGAGCCGGGACGCCGCCTTCGCGCCGAGGCTCGTGCCGATGTGCCGGTGCATCACCTCGGCGGCGCCGGCGGCATCTCCCGAGATGACACACCGCAGCAGCGCCTCGTGCTCAGCCGCCTTCTCGTCCCGCTCTTCCTGGCTGCGGACGACTTCGAGGCCGAACCGGCGGTAACGGTCCGCCTTGTCCCACAGCGCATCGAGGGTGCTGATCAGGATCTCGTTGTGGGAGGCGGTGTAGATGGCGGTGTGGAAGCGGCGGTGGGCGACGAGGTCGACGAAGGCGGGGTTGCTCGGCAGGGGCTGCAGGCCCTGGATGGCTTCGCGCATCTCCCGGATGTCGGCGGTGCTGCGCCGCTCGGCGGCAAGGGCAGCGGCCAGCGGGTCGAGTGATCCGCGGATCTCCAGCAGGTCTCGCGCCTCCTCGGCGCTGAGCGGGGTGACCCGGGCGTCGCGGTGGGCGTCCAGTTCCACCAGGCCCTCGGACTTCAGGCGCCGCAGGGCCTCGCGCAGCGGGGTGGTGCTGATTCCGATCGTCCTGGCCAGCACCGCCTGGTTGAGGACCGTCCCCGGCTCGTACTCGCCGGAGAGGATCTTTTCCCGCAGCCTGCTGTAGGCGAAGTCGCTCTTCCTGGGGAAGAGCTCCGGCGACTGGCTCATCCGACCTCCCACGTTGGTCGTTATAACCTACAGCACCCCCACCTCCCCCGATCAAGTGCCACCCCTGGGCGCTCCTCGTCCAGCAGGACGCATTGCCCGGATTGCGCCGCGTCTGTCGTCGTCTGACCTCCCCCCGACGGCGGTCCTCGACAACTTTTTCGGCCCGCCCTGTTGACGGCTATAGGTTATAACCTCCATCGTGTGGTGGCTCCCACACCGACGTTTCCTTCGCATCAAGGAGCGGTAAATTGACCACCACCTCTGCAGGCCACGCCGGCCCCCCGTCCCCCATCGGGCGCCGGCGGTTCCTGGTCTCTGTCGCGGCGCTCTCCCTCGCCGTGCCGCTCGCCGCCTGCGGCGGCGGCCCCGAACCGACGGCACCGCCCAACGTGATCACCGAGGGCAAGGCCCCGGACTACTACCCCGCCGACTACAGCAAGATCATCGAGGCGTCCAAGAACGAGGGCGGCGAGCTGACGATCTACTCCAACACCGACCAGGAGAACTGGGCCCCGGTCTTCCGGGATTTCCAGAAGAAGTACCCCTGGGTGAAGAAGATCTCGGCGAACAACCTCGACAGCGACGAGGTCTTCCAGCGGGCGCTGAGCGAGCAGGCGACGGGCAAGTCCCCCGCGGACATCCTGGTGTCCAACGCCGCGCAGGCCTGGGCCGAGTACAACGTCGAGGGCAAGAACCGCCTGATGCCCTACGCCTCCCCGGAACTCGGCAAGCTCCCGCAGTCCGCGACCCTGATGCCGAACGTGTACGCGATGTCGCTGGACCCGATGACCATCGCGTACAACACCTCCCTGGTCCCCGAGGCGCCGACCGGACTGGCCAGCCTCGCGGCGATCGTGTCCAAGGACCCGAAGAAGTTCGACAACAAGATCACGACCCGGGACGTCAAGGGAGCCTTCGGCTTCACCGTCTCCCACGCCTACACGCAGGCCCGCCCGGACGGATGGGCCAGCCTGGAGAAGCTGCTTCCACTCGCGCGGCCCGAGACGTCGTCCGGGACCCAGACCGAGAAGATCCTCGCCGGCGAGTACCTGGTCGGCTTCTTCATCTCGGGTGCTCCCGCGTATCCGGTGGTCAAGAACAGCGGTGGCCTGTTCAAGGTGACCTTCCTCGATGACGGCACCGTGGTGCTGCCCCGCGGCATCGGCATCGCGCCCCAGGCCCCGCACGCCAACACCGCCAAGCTCTTCACCGACTTCGTGCTCTCCAGCGAGGGACAACGCGCGGTGGCCGAGGGCGGATTGACGTCGTACCGCGACGACGTGAAGCAGGCCGACGGGCTGCACACCTACCAGGAGATCGTCGACAAGGTCGGCGCGCAGAACGTGATCCAGGCGAAGTACGAGCTCGTGCCCGACGGCGAGATGCAGCAGTTCATCAGCCGGTGGAACGGGCTGCTGGCCCGCTGAGCGGCCGCCCCTCAAGAGCGGAGCAACAACGATGACAACCGTCACCACGCCGGCCGAGGCGTCGCGTCGGGCGGCGGGACCCGTGTTGGTCCCGCCGCGCTACCGGCGCCCGGCCGGCGTCGGCCGGGAACTGTGGGTGCAGTACGCCGTGCTGGCCCTGCTGGCGCTGCTGGTGCTGGCACCGGTCGTACCCACCCTGTACCAGTCCTTCCTGGACCGGCCGCTGTACGAGGCCGGCGGCATCCTGACCGCCGACAACTACGTCCGGTTGTTCACCGAGGCGGGCTTCGGCCGGGTGGTCGTCAACACCGCACTGTTCGCCGTGGCGACCACCGCCCTCACGCTGGTGATCGCGGTGCCCATGGCGATCATGGTGGTGCGGACGAAGCTGCCCGGCGCGCGGCTGTTCGCCGCCGCCATGCAGTGGCCGTTCTTCATCTCCTCGCTGATCCTGGGCTTCGGCTGGATCACCCTGTACGGGCCGGCCGGTTTCGTCAGCGTGCAGGTGCGCCAGTGGATCGGCACGGTGCCGTGGAACCTGTACTCGATCCCGGGCATGGCGGTCACCGAGGCCGTGGCGTTGGCGCCGATCGCGTACGTGTTCTGCGCCAACGCCCTGCGGCAGTCCGACGCGTCGCTGGAGAGCGCGGCCCAGGTCTGCGGAGCACGGCCGCTGCGGATCCTGTTCTCGGTCGTCATTCCGATGCTGCGTCCGCCGATGGTCTACAGCTCCATCCTGGTGTTCAGCATGTCGGTGGAGACGCTCAGTGTTCCCCTGCTGTACGGGCAGCCGGTCGGCATCTCGGTCTTCTCCACCTTCCTTTACAGCAACGGTCTGCAGTCGATCAACCCGGACTACGGGGTCCTCGGTGCCGCGTCCGCGCTGATCCTGCTGGTCACCGTGGCGCTGGTCGCGAGTCAGGCCAAGCTGTTGAAGAACGCCCAACGGTTCGTGTCGGTTCGCGGTAAGGCGACCCGCCCACGGCGGCTGGACCTCGGTTGGGTCCAGTGGGTCGGCATGGCCGCCATCGTGGTGTACGTCGTGTTCGGTGCTCTGCTGCCGATCGGCGGGCTGGTCTTCCGGTCGTTCACCCTGGTCTTCACCCCCCTGCAGTCGCCGTTGAAGACCCTCAGCACGGCCAACTACGAACGGATCTTCACCTTCCAGGCGTACCTCCAGTCGATCTGGAACAGCCTGATCGTCGCCGCCGTCGGCGCCGTACTGGTCAGCCTGTTGTCCCTGATGGCCGTGGTGGTGGCCCGCCGGTCGAGCTTCCGGTTCGCCCGTGCCGTGGAATACCTGGCCCTGGCGCCGCAGGCGATGCCGGGCATCATCGTGGGCGTCGGGCTGTTCTGGGCGTTCGCCTACGCGCCCTTCGGCGTCGGCGGCCTGCTCCAGGGCACCCTGTTCGCACTGATCATCGGTTTCGGGCTGCGCGCGTTGCCCAGCGGCTTCGGCTCGATCGCCCCGTCGGTGATGCAGATCGGCCAGGAACTCGACAACGCCGCCCGCGTCTCCGGCGCGGACTGGCTACGCACCTTCGCCCGGATCCTCGGCCGCCTGCTCGTGCCGGCGTTCGCCGGGGCGGTGATCCTCACCTTCGTCACCATGCTCAAGGAGTACTCACCGGCGATCTTCCTCAAGTCGGCGGACTCCAACATCCTGGGCACCACGATGCTCGAGCTCTGGGTCCAGGGCAACACCGGATCGGTGGCCGCGCTGGCCACCATTCAGATCGCCATCACCGCCGCCTTCGTCGGCCTGGCCGGGCTACTCATGAGAGGGCATCACGATGCCTGACGTCACCATCACCAAACTGTTCAAGGCCTTCGGTCCTGTGACGGTGCTGCACGAGATCGACCTGACCATCCGCGACGGTGAGTTCTTCACCCTCCTCGGTCCGAGCGGCTGCGGGAAGTCCACCACGCTCAACTGCATCGCGGGCCTGGAGCGCCCGACCGGCGGCACGATCAGCGTCGGCGGGACGACCTTCGTCGACACCGCCGCCCGCCGGTTCCTGCCGCCCGAGGAGCGCAACCTCGGCATGGTGTTCCAGTCGTATGCGCTGTGGCCGCACATGACGGTCGAGGCGAACCTCGCCATGCCGCTCAACATCCGCAAGGTGGGCCGCAAGGACCGGCAGGAGCGCGTCGTCGACGTGCTGGAGAAGGTCGGCCTCGCCCACCTCAAGGACCGCTACCCCCATCAGCTCTCCGGCGGCCAACAGCAGCGGGTCGCGCTCGCTCGCGCGCTGGTCTACTCGCCGTCCGTGCTGCTCCTGGACGAGCCGCTGTCCAACCTGGACGCCAAGCTGCGGGAACAGGCCCGGGCATGGCTCAAGCGGCTCCAGGAGGGCCTCGGCATCACCACGGTCTACGTGACCCACGACCAGGACGAGGCGCTAGCGCTCAGCGACCGGATCGCGGTGATGTCCGAGGGACGGATGCTCCAGGTAGGGACCCCCCGGGAAATCTACGAGCGCCCCACCGCACCCGAGGTTGCCGCGTTCGTCGGCCGGTGCAACTTCCTGCCCGGCCAGGTCACGGACGTCGTTGACGGGCGCAGCCGGGTCCGTCTGGACTGCAGCGGCGACGTCGTCGAGGTGCGCAGCGCCGAGGCCGTCCGGGCGGGGCAGGAGGTGACCGTCGCCGTCCGTCCCGAGCGGCTGGAGGCACTCCCCGTCGGCGCCCCCGCACCCGGCGTCAACAGCCTGACAACCGAGGTGCTGGCCAGCTCGTACGTCGGGTCCCGCTACGAGTACGACCTCAAGCTCGGCGACCAGGTCGTCCAGGTGTCGACGTCACGGCCCGGCCTCACCGGGGCGGTGTGCCTGACCTTCCCGCCGGACCAGGCGCTCCTCTATCCCAAGGCGGTCGTCCCGTCGGAGGAGGTCGCAGACCTGCTCACCATCCCGGCGTGACCCCAGACCATCGCGCCCGACATCTGCGAAAGGCATCCCCACACATGACCAGCACCACCCGCCCCGGCCGCTACACCCTCGGAGTCCTGCACGGCGACGGCATCGGACCGGAAATCGTCCCGGCGTCCGTCGCCGTCGTCGACGCCGCCTTCGACGCCGCCGGGCTCGACCCGGTCAACTGGGTCGAGCTGCCCCTGGGCGCGGCGGCCATCGCCGAACACGGAACCGCCGTCCCACAGTCGACCCTCACCGCCCTGGCCAACCTCGACGGGTGGCTGCTCGGCCCGCACGACAGCGCCGCCTACCCGGAACCGCACCGTGCGAAGCTCAACCCGAGCGGCACCATCCGCAAGCACTTCGACCTGTACGCGAACATCCGCCCCGCCAAGGCGTTCGACGGCGGCAAGGCGGTGGTGCCCGGCACGGACCTGGTGATCGTCCGCGAGAACACGCAGGGCTTCTACGCCGACCGCAGCACGTACGCCGGCACCGGCGAGTTCATGCCCTCCCCCGACGTCGCCATCGCCCTGGGCATCATCACCCGGCCGGCGGTGGAACGCATCGCCCGTTCCGCGTTCGAACTGGCCCGCCGCCGGAACAAGCGGGTCACCATCGTGCACAAGGCCAACGTGCTCAAGATGACCACCGGCCTGTTCCGCGACGTGTGCCGCGAGGTCGCCCGGAACTACCCCGACGTCAGCGTCGACGACTTCCACATCGACGCCATGACCGTGCACCTGGTCCGGCGAGCCGCCGACTTCGACGTCATCGTCACCGAGAACATGTTCGGGGACATCCTGTCGGACCTGGCCGGGGAGATCGCCGGATCGCTGGGCATCGCCCCGTCGATCAACTCGTCCGACTCCCATGCGATGGCCCAGGCGGCGCACGGCTCGGCGCCGGACATCGCCGGCCGCGACATCGCCAACCCGATCGCCATGATCCTGTCCAGCGCCATGTTGCTCGACTGGCTCGGCGCCAAGCACGCCGATGAGCGGGTCCGGGACGCCGCCGCCCGCGTGGAGCGGGCGGTCGAGGCCACCGTGCGCGCCGGCACCACCACCCGCGACCTCGGTGGACCGGCGTCGACCAGCGGCTTCGCCGCCGCCGCCGTCGCTGCGGTCCGCGCCGGCTGAGCCCTGACCGCGCGGCCGGGCGGCACCTTGCACGATGCCGTCCGGCCGCCCACCGCCGCCACATCGAGGAGCACCGTTGACCGACAGCCCACCCACCGTCGCCGTCGTCCACGCCACACCAGCGGCGATGGCCCCGGCGGCAGACGCCTTCGCCACCGCGTTCCCGCAGGCCCGAATCTGGAACCTGCTGGACGACCTGCTGCTGAAGCAGGCCGAGCAGGAATCCGGCATCACCGCGCCGTTGCGGCGGCGCATGTCCACCCTCATCGGATACGCCGTCGACGGCGGAGCTGACGCCGTCCTGCTCAGCTGCTCGCTGTACGGGCCGGTCGCCCAGGAGCTCGCACCCGCGTACCCGGTCCCCGTGCTGGCCTCCGATCAGGCCCTGTTCGAGGAGGTCGCGCGACGGCGCCCGGCCCGCGTGACCGTCCTCGGTCCGGTGCGCGGCGGGGTCGACGACACCGTCGCCCGCCTCAGGACCCACCTCGCGGCCGCCTCGGTCGGCGGCAAGGTGGCCGGGGCGGTCGTCGGGGGCGCCCGCACCGCCGGCGACGGCGCAGCCCTCGCCCAACTCGTCGGCGCGGCGGCACAACGGGTCCGGCAGCACAGCGACCTGGTCCTGCTCGGCCAGTTCTCGCTCGCGCCCGGCCTGGCGGCAGCTCGCGACTCGGCCGACGTACCCGTGCTCAGCGCGGCTCACGTCGCCGCGACCGCGTTGCGTCGCCGGCTCGGAGCGGAGGCAACGCCATGAGCGAGCGCAGCGAGCGAATCAGCCGGCTCAGTGCGATGGTGCCTCATGACGGCACGCAGCGAAGCGAAGTGCCGGCATGAGCGGCAAGCCGGCCGGGCCGGTGCTGGGCTGCATCGCCGACGACTACACCGGCGGCACCGACGTCGCCGCGGCGCTACGCCGTGCCGGGCTGCGCACCGTCCTACTGTTCGGCGCCCCGGAGGCAGGGCGGCAGCTTCCTCCCTGCGACGCGGCGGTCGTCGCCCTCAAGTCGCGGACCGTTCCGGCACGCGACGCCGTCCCGCAATCCCTGAAGGTTCAGCGCTGGCTGCGCGACCAGGGCGTCGAGCTGGTCTACTTCAAGTACTGCTCCACCTTCGACTCCACCGACGCCGGCAACATCGGTCCGGTCGCGGACGCGTTGCTGGATACGGCCGGCGCCCCGATGACGTTGATCTGCCCGGCGTCACCGGAACACGGCCGCACGGTCTACCGGGGTCACCTCTTCGTCGGTGACACACTGCTGTCCGAATCGCCGATGCGGCATCACCCGCTGACCCCGATGACCGACGCCAACCTGGTCCGGGTGATGGGTCGCCAGACCCCGCACCCGGTCGGCCTGCTGCCGCTCTCCGTGGTGCGCGCCGGCCGCGAGGCCGTCGCGGCCCGGTTGGCGCAACTGCACGCCGACGCCGTACGCCACGTCGTGGTCGACGCGACCGACGACGACGACCTCGACGTCGTCGCGGCGGCCGCCGGCTCATTCGCGGTGCTGACCGGCGGTGCCGGCCTCGCCCGGGCCGTCGGTGCCGCAACCGCCCAGGGCGCTGCCACCGTCGGAACGCCCCGGCCCGCCCCGCTTCCGGCCGGAGCTGGTCTGGTGCTGGCCGGCAGCTGCTCCGCCGCGACACTCGCGCAGGTCGACCACGCCCGCTCGGCGTTCCCGTCCCACCGCCTCGACCCGGCGGCGACGCCCGATCCCAACGAGCTGCTCGCCACGGCGGCCGCCTGGCTGCACGAGCACATCGGCGAAGCGCCACTGATGATCTACTCCTCCGCACCCGTGGAGCAACGACAGGCCGCCATCGCAGCCCTCGGACCCGGCACCGCCGAGATCCTCGAACAGACCCTCGGGGCGCTGGCGCGTACCGCCGTGGACCTCGGGGTGCGACGCCTCGTGGTGGCCGGCGGCGAGACCTCCGGCGCCGTGGTGTCCGCGCTGGGTGTCGACGCCGTGGTCGTCGACCGCGAGGAGGACCGCGGCGTGCCGTGGTGCATCACCCCGGAGCCGCCGGTACTCGGCCTGCTCCTCAAATCCGGCAACTTCGGCCGACCGGACCTGCTGGTCCGGGCCGTGAAAGGCGCGGCATGACCATCGACCCCCGACAGCAGATCGTCGCGCTCGGCGCCTCGCTGTTCGCCCGCCGGCTCACCTTCGGCCGCACCGGCAACATCAGCGTCCGCGACGACGGGCAGATCCTGCTCACCCCGACCGGGGCGAGCCTCGGCGCCCTGGACCCGCAGCACCTGTCGGTCATCGACCTGGCCGGCGAACACGTCGCCGGGCCGGCCCCGTCCAAGGAAGCCTTCCTGCACGCCGCCGTCTACCACTCCCGGCCCTCGGCCGCAGCGGTCATCCACCTGCACAGCACCTACTCCGTCGCCGTCTCCTGCCTCGCCGACCTGGACCCCAGCGATGTCCTGCCACCCCTGACCGCCTACTACGTCATGCGGGTCGGGCGGCTGCCGCTGCTGCCGTACCACGCCCCGGGCGATGTCGGGCTGCGGGCACTCGCCGAGGACGTCGCCCGTGACCACCACGCGTTCCTGCTGGCCAACCACGGCCCGGTGGTCGCCGGCGCGGACCTGGCCACGGCCGCCGACGCGGTGGAGGAACTGGAGGAGACCGCACGTCTGTTCCTGCTCCTGGCCGGTCACCGGACCCGGCCACTGACCCCGCAGCAGGTCGAGGAACTCACCACACGATCCCGCCGCCCGCTCGCCCCGTCTACGGAGGGAATGCCGCGATGACCGCCACCCGAATCCACGCCGACCGGCTGACCGCCTTCGGCACCCGGATCCTCACCTCGCTCGGCGTGCCCGAGATCGACGCCCGGCTGGTCAGCGACAGCCTCGTCACCGCGGACCTGTGGGGTCACGCTTCGCACGGCATGCTGCGCCTGCCCTGGTACGTCGCGCGACTGCGCTCCGGCGCGACGAGACCCGTCACCCGGCCGGAGACCGTGGTCGACTCCGGCGCCGTCGCCGTCATCGACGGGCACGACGGCATCGGCCAGGTCATCGCCGACCGCGCCTGCCAGGAGGCCGTGGCACGCGCCGGTCGCCACGGCGTCGCCGCCGTCGCCGTCCGCAACAGCAACCACTTCGGCACCGCCGCCTACTGGACCCGCAGGATGGCCGGCGCGGGCTGCGTCGGCATCCTCACCACCAACGGCAGTCCCGCGATGGCGCCCTGGGGCGGACGTGAGAAGACCGTCGGCGCGAACCCGTGGTCGATCGCCACCCCCGGCGGCAGCGCCGGACCATTGGTCCTCGACATCGCCAACACCGCCGTCGCCCGCGGCAAGATCTACGCCGCCCGCCAGCGTGGCGAAGCCATCCCGGCGGACTGGGCCATCGGCGCCGACGGACTGCCCGTGACCGACCCGCACGTCGCCGTCGACGGCATCCTCGCCCCCATGGCAGCTCACAAGGGCTACGCGATCTCCTTCATGATGGACATCCTGTCCGGCGTCCTCACCGGCAGCTCGTACGCGACCGATGTGACCGGCCCCTACGTGCCGGACCGGCGCAGCGGGTGCGGGCACCTCGTGCTCGCGCTGAGAGTGGACGCCATCCTCGACCCGGAGACGTTCCGGCAGCGCGTCGACGACCTCGTCACCACCACCAAGCGGGTGCCGCTCGCCGCCAACGCGACCGAGATCTACTACCCCGGCGAGATCGAGGAGCGGGCCGAGGCACGGGGCCGGTCCACCGGAGTGATGCTGCCCGAGCGGACACTTCAGGACCTCCGGGAACTCGCCGACACCTGCGACGTGCTGTTCGACATCACCGACACGATCGTGAGGCACTGATGTTCACCGTCGTGGTTCACCTCGAGGTCAGGCCCGACCGGCTGGAGGAGTTCCTGACCGGCATCGAGACCAACGCGCGGGCCTCGCTGCGGGACGAACCCGGCTGCCTGCGCTTCGACGTCCACCGGATCGCCGACGCCCCGAACCGGTTCCTGCTCTACGAGATCTACCGCAACGCAGCGGCCTTCCACCAGGAACACCGGTCGGCTCCGCATTACGCGCAGTGGCAGCAGGTGGTGGCCCGCTGCGTGCAGCCGGGCGGCCGGACGAACACGTACGCGATCCCGGTCTTCCCGGCCGACATCCCAGAGTCTCAGCAAGGATGAACATGAGCACCAACTCCTTCGCCACGGCCGGCACCCTGCACGTCGGCGACGCCCGGTACGCCGTGCACCGGCTGGCCGACCTCGCGCCGCCCGACCTGCCCTACAGCCTCCGGATCGTGCTGGAGAACCTGCTGCGGCACGAGGACGGCGACGGCGCGGCCGGGCAGATCCACGCCCTGCTGAACTGGGGAGACCACTCCGTACACGAGACCGCCATCGACCTCCACCCCGCTCGCGTGTTCCTGCACGACACCAACGGCGTACCGACCCTGGTCGACCTGGCGGCGATGCGCGACGCCATCACGCAGCTCGGCGGCGACCCCGCCCGGGTCAACCCGTCCATCCCCGCCGAACTCGTCGTGGACCACTCCGTCGTCGCCGACGTGTTCGGCCGCCCCGACGCGCGGGAGCGGAACGTGGAGATCGAGTACTCGCGCAACGCGGAGCGGTACCGCTTCCTGCGCTGGGGTCAGACGAACCTGCGAAACGTCGCGATCGTCCCGCCGGGCACCGGCATCATGCACCAGGTCAACGTGGAACACCTGGCCCGCGTCGTCATGGTCGACCAGGGGTGGGCCTACCCCGACCTGTGTCTGGGCACGGACTCGCACACCACCATGGTCAACGGGCTCGGCGTGCTCGGCTGGGGCATCGGCGGTATCGAGGCGGAGGCCGTCATGCTCGGCCAGCCGCTGTCCATCCGGCTGCCCCGCGTCGTCGGAGTACGGCTGCACGGCTCGCTGCCGGAGGGCGCCACCGCCACCGACCTCGTTCTCACGATCACCGAACTGATGCGTCGGCACGGGGTGGTGGGCAGTTTCATCGAGTTCTCCGGGGCCGGCGTCGCCGAGGTCACCCTGCCCGACCGGGCCACCATCGCGAACATGAGCCCCGAGTTCGGCTCCACCTGCGCGTACTTTCCGATCGACGAGGAGACCGTGCGGTATCTGCGCTTCACCGGCCGGCCGGCCGGGCAGGTCGCCCTCGTCGAGGCGTACGCGAAGGAGCAGGGCCTGTGGCACGACCCGGGCCGGCGCATCCGGTACTCGGAGGTCCTCGACCTCGATCTCGGGGCGGTCGTGCCGTCCCTCGCCGGGCCGCGGCGGCCGCAGGACCGGGTGGCCCTGAGCGCGGCGAAGCCGGCGTTCCGGCAGGCCCTGCGGGACCGGCACAAGGGGCTCGCATCCACCGGGGACGCCGGCCGGTCGAAGCGTGTTCCCGTGCTGCTGGACGGCGAAGCGACGGCGCTCGACGACGGCCACGTCGCCATCGCCGCGATCACCTCCTGCACCAACACGTCCAACCCGTCGGTCATGGTGGCCGCCGGGCTGCTGGCCCGCAACGCCGTACGGCGTGGACTGCGCCGCAAGCCCTGGGTCAAGACCAGCCTCTCCCCCGGCTCACGGGTGGTCACCGACTACTACGACAAGGCCGGCCTCACGCCCTACCTGGAGGATCTCGGCTTCCACCTCACCGGGTACGGCTGCATGACCTGCATCGGGGCGTCCGGCCCGCTCATCGACGAGGTCACCGCCGCCGTACGCGAACACGACCTCAGCGTGGTGTCCGTCCTCTCCGGCAACCGCAACTTCGACGGGCGGATCAACCCCGACGTCCGGATGAACTATCTGGCGTCACCGCCCCTCGTGGTGGCGTACGCGCTGGCCGGAACCATGGATGTCGACCTGACCACTGACCCCATCGGTACCGGATCGGACGGGCGACCGGTGTACCTGCGGGACATCTGGCCCACCCCGCAAGAGATCCGGTCCGTCATCGACGCCACCATCGACCCCGTCATGTTCACCACCGCCTACGCCGACGTCTTCAGCGGCGACGACCGGTGGCGCGCCCTCGACGCGCCGACCGGTCCCACCTTCAGCTGGGACGGTGACTCCACCTACCTGCGGCGGCCGCCCTACTTCGACCACATGAGGCCGGAGCCCGCGCCACAGGCCGACATCGTCGGGGCGCGGGTACTGGTAAAACTCGGCGACTCCGTCACCACCGACCACATCTCCCCCGCCGGCGCCATCCCGGCGCACACCCCGGCCGGTCGCTACCTGCGCGAGCTGGGCGTCGCCCCGTTCGCCATCAACACGTACGCGTCCCGGCGCGGCAACCACGAGGTGATGATGCGCGGCACCTTCGCCAACGTCCGGCTCCGTAACCAGCTCGTGCCCGGCGTCGAAGGCGGCTACACCTGCTTCCTCGACGGCAACGAACAGGTCACCACCGTCTACGAAGCGGCCATGGCCTACCGGGAGACGGCCACGCCGCTGCTCGTCATCGCCGGCAAGGACTACGGCAGCGGATCGTCGCGGGACTGGGCGGCGAAGGGGCCGGCCCTGCTCGGCGCTCGGGCGGTGCTGGCCGAATCCTTCGAGCGGATCCATCGGGCCAACCTCGTCGGTATGGGCATCCTGCCCCTGCAGTTCCTGCCGGGCGACAGCGCTGAATCCCTCGGCCTCACCGGATACGAGAGCTACACCGTCTCCGGACTGGCGATCACCGCCGACGGGCGGCTACCCGTCACGGTCACCGTCACTGCAGACGACAGGGTCTTTGAGGCAACCGTGCGGCTGGACACCGCGCGGGAAGTCACCTACTACCGGCACGGCGGCATCATGCCGTACGTCCTGCGCACACTCTGTCGGGAGGACTCGACCCTCAACTCATGATCAAGATGCCGGGGCCGCGTGGGCGGTGTGCGAGCCGTGGAACGGCGTGGTGACACCGTCGTAGCAGAGCCGCAGCATCATCCCCTCCTCTGCGTGAGGCAGGTTGTGGCAATGGTTCATCCAGATCCCGGGATTCGTGGCCTGGAACGCGACCTCCCACACCTCCCCCGGGCGGACGTCGAACGTGTCCAGCCACAATGGGCTCCCAGTCGACGGCGTACCGTTCCTGGTCAGGATCAGCACGGGGTGGCCGTGCAGGTGCCAGGGGTGGGTCACCAGGCTCCGGTTGACCACGGTGAACCGGACGAGATCGCCCTCGGCGACGACCTGATCCGGGATCGACGGGTGACCACGGCCGTTGACCGTCTGCGCGTACGCCGGGCGGCCGTTGACCAGGGCCGCACCACGGTCCAGAACCATGGTGAAGTGGCGGTCGGCGCGGCTTCCGGCGTCGAGCGGCACGGCGGCCGGCGTTCCGTAGCCCAGCAGGTCGAGTTCGGGCCAGCCCGAGGTGTCCTCGACGGCCGTGTTCTCGCCGGCCCGGTCGTCCGGTCGTAGCCGCAGGCCGCCGACGCGATCGTTGTCGAGGACGAGCGCCACCGCAGTGTTCGGCATGACGAAGACCAGGTCGTACCGTCCGCCCGCGGGCAGGCGGAGCCCGACGTCGCTGATCTCGCCGGGTTGGTGGAGATCCCGGCCGTCGACGGCCGCCACCCGGAACGGGGTTCCGGCGAGGGCGAATCGGTGTGGATCCGAGTCGGTGTTGATCAGCCGCAACCGCACCTTCGTACCGGCCGGAGCGATGTGGTCGGTACGCCCGTCCCGGTCGCCGATCACGACAGTGCTGTCGAAGGTGTGCACGGGCAGCGTCAGATCCAGCCGCTCTGTGGAACCAACGGCTTGATCGACCTGCTGCTCGCGCGGTGTCACGACGAGGGTCCCGTACAGCCCCCGGCGCACGCCCCGGTGCGACGCCTGGTGGGTGTGGTACCAGTAGGTACCGACCTGATCGGCGCGGAATCGATAGACGAACTCCTCGCCAGGTGCCACCACGTCCTGGGTCACGCCCGGCGCGCCGTCCTCACCGCACGGCACGTCGTAGCCGTGCCAGTGCAGGGTCACGCCGTCGCCGATGTCGGTGTTGCGTAGCGTCACCTCGATCAGATCGCCCACGGTGGCGGTGATCGGCGTACCTGGTAGCTGCCCGTTGTAGGTCCATGCGTGGATCTCGCGTCCGGACGGGAGCCGGACGGTGGCGGTCTGCGCGGTGAGCACGTGCTGCCGTCTGGTGCCGCCCGGTGCCGGTGTGTCGGCCCCTCGCAGGTCGGCCACTGACACCATCGGCCTGGAGCGGGACGAGCGTCCGGGACCCCCTCCGGTAGCGGTGGATTCGGCCGGCATGAACAGCAGGCCGACGCCGGTGGTGCCGGTGGCCACCACGACTGCTCCACCCCCCGCGAAGCTGATGAACTGGCGACGTGACAACCCGGACGTTCCGGGCGGGGCCTGGGTGGGCGCGATGTCGGCGTCGGCGGTGGTGTCGTCGGCGTCAGTGGCGCCCGCGGCGATGCCGCTGGTGGTGGTGGTGTCGGCCGGTGCCGCTACGACGCGCGAGGTCAACAGTGCGCCCGCGCAGACGACTGAGCAGGCGATCAGTGCGGTGCTCCAAGTCAGGGGGTAACCGACCAGGAAGGTCACCACGAGCCCGACAAGGGCTGCGTATCCGGCGGTGAGCAGCAGGACCACGCTGCTTGCCGGTATCCCGTCGCCCGGCGCCCGACCAGCGGGTGCACCGGCTCCCGGCGCGCGCCTCGCCGCGAGCAGCCGCGGCCCGGCGGCCAGGACGGCGGCCAACCCGACGGCTCCCAGCATCGGCAGGCCCAGCAGCACCTTCTCCTGCGCGAACCACCAGCCGCGGCCGGCCAGCGCCGCCACCGTGGCCACCCGGGCGAGAGTCACCAGCACGGCCGCCGCAAGGAGGCCGAGCGCGAGCCGGGCGCGCCGGGCGGCCGCGGTGGCGCCGGTCGTGAACCACGCGGCAACGCTCAGCAGCGCGACCACGTGGTCCACGATGATCAACTGACCGGTTGTCATGACGCCGGCTGAGCCGTTCCGGCTGCTGGCCCGGGCACCCCCGCGTCGTCGCCCGCCCCGGCCCGTCGATCGGTCACCGCCGGCCTGGACAGAGCTCGCGCCCGCCGGGCGACGTTCCCGGCCACTGCCATGATGGCCAGGCCGTTGACCGCGTGCAGGCCGAAGACGAGCTGGCCGGCCGTCGTGCTGGTGTCGCCCGTGTCGTTGAGCGCCTTGGCGAGCGCCGCGATCACCACCTGGACAACGACCAGCCCGGCGACCAGACCGGCCATCCCGACGAGCCGGCCGGGCATCCGGGCCAGCGCGGCGACGATCACCATCACGACCGGCAACAGGAAGATCACGTATCCCAACGTGCGATGCGGCCGGAAGGCCTCGTCGTTGGGCGCGGTGCTGAACGCGCCGCTCGCGGCAAGGTAGAACTGCGCCACGACGGCCAGGATGAGCAGGCCCGCAAGGCCGGCGAATACCTTTCGCAACGTAGGCTCCTTCAGGTTGGTGGGGTCTCGACGTGCGATTCGTGCGCCGCCGTCCGCTGGGCAGCCCCGAGCCTGCCCAGCGGTCCCGGCCGCAGCGCGCCAGGTGAGCGTTGGCGAATGTCGCGCGCGGACACCGCATCACTCATGGGGACTGCAATCGGTCGAGTCACGGAAGTGATCATCGCGCCGCGATCGGCGAACGTCCTCGGGCAGCAGATGGCATTCCCTACGCAGATTTGCGTAGGCGGCCCGTACCTGGTCGCGCCCGTCGTCGTAGCCGGTCGCCCGCGCGCCGCCACTATGATCGCGGCATGAAACGCCGAGCAGCACCATTCCGTCTGCCTCCCCTGGCACAGGACGTCCTGCTCGGGCTCTTCGTCGCCGTGATGCAGGTCCAGGGCACGCTCGCGAAACCCGAGGAGGTGGGATCACGCCCGCTGACCGACTTCGGGCACCTGGGATATGTCCTACTGATCGTGAGCGGCCTGGTGCTGGCCATGCGCCGCCGATGGCCGGCACCGGTGTTCATCACGACCGCTCTCGTCAGCCTGCTGTACTTCGCCATCGGTTTCTCGGACGGGCCCGGATGGATCGGGCTCTTCGTCGCCCTGTACACGCTGACCGCCTACGGCGACGGGCGCAGGTCGCTGATGATCGCCGGCGTGGGCGTCACCGTGCTGTCCACCGGCTGGCTCATCGCCGCGGCCGACATCGAGCCGAAGGCAGCCATCGGATGGGTGTTCTTCCGGATCGCGGCGTCGATCATGGCCGCTGCCCTGGGTGAGTCAGCCCGGTCTCGGCGGGTCATCGCAGCCGAAGCCCTGGAGCGTGCTCGCCAGGCCGAACGGACCCGCGAGGAGGAAGCGCGCTCACGGGTCGACGCCGAGCGGCTCCGGATCGCGCGCGAGGTCCACGACACCGTCGCGCACGCCATCGCGATCATCAACGTGCAGGCCGGCGTCACCGCGTACCTGCTCGACAAACGACCGGAACGGGCGCGCGAGGCACTGGTGATCATCGAGCAGACGAGCGCCCAGGCGCTCCACGAGATGCGGGCGATCCTCGGGGTGCTTCGCTCTCCGGACAACGGGCGAGTGCCGCACCCCGGCCTGGGCCAGATCAACGAACTCACCACGGTGGCGCGCGAGGCCGGACTCGACATCAAGCTCGAGGTGAGTTCGTCGGCGGCGCCACTGCCGAGCACGGTCGACACCACCGCCTACCGGATCCTGCAAGAGTCGATCACCAACGTGATCCGCCACGTCGGCCCGACCCGGGTGACGGTCGCGCTCGACTACGGCACCGACAGCCTCGAGGTCCGAGTGGCCAATGAGGACGGACAGAATGCCTCGGGCGACAACACCACGGACCCGGAGGCGCGGGCCGAGCACCGGGCCGCCATCGGCAGCTCGGCCGAGCCGGGCCGTGGGATCGTCGGAATGCGCGAGCGCTGTGGGCTCCTGGGCGGAGAGCTGACCGCCGGGCCGCGGCCGTCCGGCGGGTTCGAGGTCAGGGCGCGGCTGCCGCTGGTTCCGGCCGGAACGGCGCACCAATGAGCACGACGGCCACGTCGTCGTCCGGCAGTGTCCCGATCAAGGTGCTGCTCGCCGACGACCAGGTTCTGGTGCGGTCCGGGTTCAAGGGGCTGCTCGACGTCGAGGACGACATCATGGTGGTGGGCGAGGCCTCCAACGGCGCCGAGGCCGTGGAGCGGGCCCGCGCCACCCGGCCCGACGTCGTACTCATGGACATCCGCATGCCCGAGATGGACGGGATCAAGGCCACCGGCCAGATCGCCAAGACGCGCGGTCTCGAGCAGGTCCGAGTGCTGATCCTGACCACATACGACACCGACGCGTACGTCTTCGAGGCGCTGCAAGCCGGCGCGAGCGGCTTCCTGCTCAAGGACGCCGGGCCGGCCGAGTTGTTGCATGCCATCCGGGTGGTCGCCGCTGGAGAGGCGTTGCTCGCGCCGCGGATCACCCGGCGCCTCATCGCCCAGTTCACGGCGGAACGGATCGCCACCCAGGCCGGGGAAGAACGGCTGGCGGTGCTGACGCAACGCGAACGTGAGGTACTGGCCCTGGTGGGCCATGGGCTGAGCAACGACGAGATCGGCGCCAAGCTGTTCCTCAGTCCGGCTACCGCCCGTACCCATGTCAGCCACGCGATGGTGAAGCTGGGTGCGCGCGACCGTGCACAGCTGGTCGTCATCGCCTACCAGACCGGGTTGGTCAGCCCGCGGCAGTGATCATGAGCGGCATCACCGCCATTAATACAAGGCTTCTTGTACATCAGGTCTTGTCGGTCTAGTCTCGCGGCATGGCGGACGAACCCACCCTGCACCTCACCGATCCCCGCGCCATGCGGGCGCTGGCCCACCCCACCCGGCTGCGCCTGCTCGGCGAGCTGCGCGTGCGCGGCCCGCAGACCGTGGGGATGCTCACCGAGGTCACCGGCGAGGCGGTCGGCTCGGTCAGCTATCACCTGAGCAAACTGGCCGAGCACGGTTTCGTCCGGGAGGCCCCCGAACTGGCCCGCGACCGGCGCGAACGCTGGTGGCGGGCGGCACACGCCCGTACCTCCTGGGAGCTGGTCGAGGCGCTCGCCGACCCGGAACGCAAGGCCGCCTCCGACCTGCTCCGCCGCGCCATCCTCGACCGGCACGTCGACCGGCTGCGGGCCTACCTCGACGCCGAGGGCACCCTCGACCCGGCGTGGGTACGCGGCACCACCAGCAGCGACTCCACGCTGCACCTGACCAGCGACGAACTGGTGGAACTGCGGGCCGACCTGGCCGCCCTGTCCGAGCGCTGGCAGGCCCGCAGCGACGCCAACCGAGCCGAGGCCCGCAGCGTCGCGCTGATCGTCCACGCCTTCCGGGACGCGCAACGATGACGCCGGCCCCGCCGCGCCGGACCCCGCTGATCGGGCTGCTGAGCGGGCACGTGGTCTCGCTGACCGGCAACATGCTCACCCTGATCGCGCTGCCGCTCTACGTGCTGGCCGAGACGGGATCCCCGGCCGCCACCGGGCTCGCCGGCGCGTTCGCCACCGCGCCGGTGGTGCTCGGCGGCGCCTTCGGCGGGGTGCTCGTCGACCGGATCGGCTACCGCCGGGCCAGCGTCCTCGCCGACGTGGTCTCCGGCGTGACGGTCGCCGCCGTCCCCGCGTTGCACGCCACGGTCGGGCTGCCCTTCCCGGTGCTGCTCGGGCTGGTCTTCGTCAGTGGCCTGCTCGACACCCCCGGCCAGACCGCCCGTACCGCGCTGCTGCCCGAGGCGGCGACCGCCGCCGGCGTACCCATCGAGCGCGCGATCGGCTGGTTCGAGGCCGCCGAGCGCGGCGCCCGCCTGATCGGGGCGCCGGTCGCCGGCCTGCTGGTCAGCACGCTCGGCGCGCTGCCCGTGCTGGCGGTGGACGCGGCCACGTTCGCCGTCTCGGCGCTGGTGGTCGCGATGCTGGTGCCGGCGGCGATGCGGCCGTCCGGCGAGCCGGCGGCGGCCTCCGGCGGCTACTGGCGGGACTTCCTGGCCGGGCTGCGCTTCCTGGTCCGCGAACCGCTGCTGCGTGCCATGGTGCTGCTGGTGCTGGTGACCAACCTCTTCGACGCGACCAAGAGCAACGTGCTGCTGCCGGTCGTCGCCGCCCGCGACCTCGGCGGGGCCACCGCCTTCGGCCTGCTGGTCGGCGCGATGGGTGGCGGCGCGCTGGCCGGCTCACTGCTGTTCAGCGCGGTGGGACACCGGCTGCCCCGGCGGGCCACCTTCGTCACCGCCTTCGCCCTCGCCGGAGCGCCGCCGTTCTGGGCGCTGGCCGCCGCGCCACCGCTGCCGGTCGTGGCCACGGTCTTCGCGCTGGCCGGGCTCGCCGCCGGCGCGATCAACCCGCTGATGGGCGCGGTGGAGCTCGAACGGGTGCCCGCGCACATGCGGGCCCGGGTGTACGGGGTGATCGGCGCAGGCTGCTGGGCCGCCATGCCGCTCGGCGCGCTCGGCGCCGGGGTGGCCGCCGACCGGTTCGGCACCACCGCGACCCTGCTCACCGTCGGCACCTGCTACCTGCTGGTGGTCCTCACTCCGCTGCTCGGCGGACCGTGGCGGGCGATGCGCCGACCGCCGGTCCCCGAGCAGCGGCAGCCGGAGGGATCGGCGACGACCGCCGAGACCCGGTCCGGCTGACGACCCGGGGACGGGATCTCCGTCCCTGGCCTCGGCTGAGGACCGACGGATCTCGGCGACGGAAGCTCGGGCCGCTGTCCCTTGACCGCGTCACATCGGCCGGCTAGCGTGACTTTAAACCAGTCGGTTGAAAGGGGTCCGATGCCGCTCGACACCTTGTCCAAGGTCTTCGCGGCCCTCGCCGACCCGACGCGCCGCGACATCGTGGCGCGGCTCTCGGTCGCCGACGCCACGGTGAACCAGCTCGCCGAGCCGTACCAGATGAGCCTGCAGGCGGTGTACAAGCACCTGCGGGTGCTGGAGGAGGCGGGTGTGGTGAGCCGGTCGCCAGGCCCGCAGCCACGCCCAGTGCACCTGGAGATCGGAACGTTGGATCTGATGGACGAATGGATCGAGCGGTACCGCCGCCAGGCCGAGGAGCGCTACCAGCGCCTCGACCGGGTGCTGGCCGCGATGAACGAGACGGACGACGACGAGGAGCGACAGTCATGACAACGGTGGAGGCGGATCCCACGATCCCCATCATTCGCATCACACGCGACTTCCAGGCCACGCCCGAGCAACTGCTGCGGGCACACACCGACCCGGAACTCTTCGCCCAGTGGGTCGGCCCGGACACCATGCGGACGCGCATCGATCATTGGGACGCGCGTACCGGCGGCAGCTTCCGGTTCGCGTCCGTCAGGGACGGTGACGAGTTCGGCTTCCGCGGCTGCTTCCATGAGATACGGCCGGATCGCATCGTGCAGACGTTCACGTTCGAGGGCAACCCCGACGGGGTGGCCCTGGAGACGCTCTGGTTCGAGGACCTCGGCAACGGCCGGACCAGGCTCCGTACACAGTCTCTTGTGGACAGCTTCGAGAGCCGCGACGCCTGGCTGAGGAGCGGCATGGAGATCGGCGTGGAAGACGGATACGCGAAGCTCGAAAGGATGCTGGCCGGTGGCGCTGTCTGACCTCAATCCCGCAGAGCGGCACCGACACATCTCGGCCACGTTCACCGACCGCGTCCGCGCCACCAAACATTGGGATGCCCCCTCGCCGGTGGCCGACTGGACAGCCCGTGACGTGGTACGCCACCTCGTCGAATGGCTCCCGTCGTTCCTCGCCGCGGGCGCCGGCGTCGATCTGCCCGGTGGGCCGAGCGTGGACGACGACCCGGTCGCCGCCTGGCAGGCACACTGCGATGGGGTTCAGGCGCTGCTGGACGATCCGGGAACCCCGCAACGGATGCTGGTCAACCGACATGTCGGCGAGGTGCCGCTGGACCAGGCGATCGACAGGTTCTACACCACCGACGTGTTCATGCACACGTGGGACCTGGCCCGCGCCACCGGGCAGGACGATCGGCTCGACGCCGACTTCTGTGAAATGCTCCTGGCCGGGATGGAGCCACTCGACGACGTGCTCCGCTCGTCAGGACAGTACGGCCCGCGCGTACCCACCCCCGCCGATGCAGACGCCCAGACCCGGCTCGTCGGATACATCGGCCGTGACCCGTTCTGGACGCCCGCTTAGTGGTCGGCGCTCGAACTCCGTTGACGGGAATCAAAAGGTCCGTGGCGGGCATCGGGTTCAACCTGGTGCGACTCCTGCCGTCCACCTACCGGTTCCGGTGGGCGTGGATGCAGAACGGCCGTTCGTACCGTGGCTACTGCCGCTCCCACTGCTCCTTGGTGATCTCGTACCGTACGCCTCCATGCTCGGAGCCCTCGATCATCTCCATGTCGGAGGGAGTAGGGATGGTGCCTGCGAGCGTCAATGCGAGCTTCTCCATGATGTTGCGCGAACCGTGGTTCACGGACATCGTCTCAGCCCAGACCATGCGCACACCGAGCTCCGTGAACGCCTTGCCCAGCAAGGCCCGCGAGCCCTCGGTGGCATAACCGTTGCCCCAAGCCGCCTGCCGCAGACGGTAGCCGAGTTCGACCTCGTCCAGCGGTCCCTCCGGCTCGGGACGCAGGATGAACCAGCCGATGAACGCGCCGCCGTCCTTCTCGTGCGCGGCGAACAGTCCGAGGTCGCCGTCCCACTTCTCGTAGCCGGCGAGGATGTTCGGGAGGTAGCGCTCGCGGACGAGCTCCGGCGCGGTCGGATTGCCGCCGGTCAGGTAGCGCATCACCGCCGGGTCGCTGTCCAGCTCGATCAGCAGGTCCGCGTCATCGGCAGTGAAACGGCGCAGGGCCAGGCGCTCGGTCTCCAGGTAGGTGTCCACAAGTCGATCATGCCTGAAGCAAGTCGGGCAGCCCAACGGCTTTCCTCGGCAACCGGGGGCGTCGCCATGACGTCGCAGGATATAGAGACGGGTGCGGCCTGGTGCCGGCCCGTTCCCCGTTGCCCCGAAACCCGCCGGTCTCGGCGTCACCCTCGTACCAAAATGTCACGGTGCGCTCGGCCAACCCGCTCACCGCGTACCGGCCCCTCACCGACCACGCCGACATCGTCGAACTCTCCCTCGTGTCCCGAGACGGTGCCCAGGAACCGCTGGTACGGGAATTCCTCCGCATCGCGTCGGCGCAGCCGGACCGCACGCGCTGACGATCCGTGGTCCGATTAGCTCCGTATGCGAGGAAATGTGGCGTTGCCAACATGGCACAACCGGTATGGCCACCCGCAGCGATGTGCAGCAGCATGGAGGAAGGCTCTAATCGGGTGGTTCCCATGGTCAGCACCTGCAAGTCGGTTCGAAACCTCCGCCGCTTCCCCATCGCAGCCCAGCGATCAGCGGAGGCGGCAGCGGAGGAGCGAGAGCAGCATCTCCGGACGATCACCAAGAAGCGCGGCAGCAGAGCCGCGAAACTGTCGGCCGATGCGAGCCGCCGACTGCGACGCCTGCTGGGCGACGACACCTGGGCGGACCTGAGGGAACTGATGCAACGGGAGCGGATGACCGTCCGTGACCTGCTTCAGCCGCCCCAGGGGTTGACGTCGAGCTACGCCAAGCTGAACAAGGCCCGGAAACAGAAGGCCGACGCGTTCCTGCGAAGCCGAGACGTCCGGCCTGAGGCGATCATCGCGATAGCGACGGACTACCACCGGGCCATCTCCGACGTCTTCACCGCCGGCGACAACATCAGCCCCGGATTCCACCTCGCGAACAACCTCGACAAGTGGCTGCGCCTGTCCCCCTTCCACGATCGCGCCCTCCCCTGGGGGGTCTTCGAACCGGACGACCCCCAGGACCCGCACCACTGGGAGGTCTTCCGGCCGCCGTTCTTCGGATTCAACTTCGGGTTCGTCCCCGTACGCAACGACAACTTCGTCGTCGATCGCATCCACACGCTGAACCCGTCGCTCGGAGACGTGGGCATCTCCATCACCATGGACGACAGCGACGCCGGCGACTTCGACTACGCCTCCGGCGACGGCTTCAGCACGATCGCATTCGCGTACGTGCCGCCGACCACCGGCCTGATCGAGGTCCTCATCGACGCGCAATGTGTCCAGGGAACACACCGCCTGAAAACGACCGACGAATGGGGCTGGTCGAACTCCAGCACAGGCCAACGGAATTTCCTGATGCTCGACGTCCTGCACCCCAACGTGTCCGAGCCCTCGTACGCCGAGATGTCGGCCTTCGACAAGCAGACCGACGACGACGGGAACTTCCTGCAGGAGAACCTGACCCGCGGTGCGCACTACTTCGCCCAACTGTTCAGCGCAGGACCGGTGCCCGCCGGTCAATCCGTGATCGTCTGCGCCGGAACGCGCTCGTTCGACGCCAGCGGCACGAACGACGTGTCCATCCACAGCACGTCCGACTTCCGGTGGTTCATCAACTCGGTGGAGGTACGGATCTCCCCGTAGACGGCCCCTGCAGGTCGGATGAACGCCCGGCCGCGGGGAGCCATGCGGTGGCGTGGTCCGGCGGCGCGGCGTTCGAAGCCGCGCCGGAACTGGCAAGCATCGAGACCCGCGCGATGCCCTAGGTGCCGCGGGCGTAGTCGATGAGCGTCCGGCGGTAGGGTTCGGGCACCTGCGGCGCCAGTTCGGTGAACGTGTTCAGGTCGGCGACCGATCCCGTCGAGCGGGCACGGTACGCGCCGGCGGCCGCCCGCATCGTGATGTCGTCCGGTTCGAGCCCCTCGCCGCGGCTGGCCAGCGCGGCGGCCTCGGCGAAGTCGCCTTCCTCGGCGGCCAGATCGGCCAGGTCGAGGTACAGCGACCAGTTGGTCGGGTCGAGCGCCAGGGCGCGCCGGAAGGCTGCGGCCGTCTCCGCACGGTTGCCGACCTGGCGCCAGGTGCCGGCGCGGACGACCTCGGTGAACATCACGCGCCGCACGGCGTCGGCCCGATCGCACAAGGTGAACGAGGCGTCGGTGCGGCCGCACGCGGGCAGCAGGATCGCCATGCGGGCCATCGCGTCGGGGTCCGCGTCCCGGTCGCAGACCGCCTCGATCGCCCGGAACCACGGGGCCAGGCAGTCGCGGACGGCGTCGGTGTCGAGGTCGCGGTCGTAGTCACGGATGCGCATCGTGGCCTCAGCGAGGGCGGCGGGGGTCACCGCGCCGAGGAATCGCTCGTCGCCGAACCACGGCGCGGCCGCCCACGGGACGTCCGGCTGGTAGCCGGTGACCGCGCCGAGCAACATCGCGGCCTCGTCCATGTCGCCGTCGACGAAGGACAAGTAGGCACGGGTCAGCATCGGTCCGATCGTGTTCGCTGCCGCGACGACGGCCGCGATCTCGTCGGGCAGCTCGCGCCGCAGGTTCTCCAGCGCCGAGTACGGCTCCGCATCGCGCGGATCGGCGGCAATGGCCCGCGCGATGAAGCTCGTCGCCGCAACGGGCGAGCCGCCGCAGTGGGCCATCACCCGGGCGAGGGCGAACGCTCCCGTCGTCGACATGATCGACAGCCTATCGCCGTACGGCTGGCCTGCCGGTCTTCGGCCGGGGTCAGTCGAGCTGCGCGAACTGGAGGTTGGCGTTAAGGACTGCGGACCTGTTCGCGATCTCCATGCGGGTGATGTCGACTGGATTGTGTCCCCCACCCAGGTAGATGCTCGCATCTGCCGCGATATCGGTCCCGGGCTGTGCCGGGCCCGCTCTTCCAGCCGCAATCCACTCGCCGCGTCACTGTCCGTACCGGTGCGGCAGTCCGCACGGGTTGTCGTGGCACCACCCGACTCGAGCTCGTCGTTCCAGATCAGTACCGTGCCCACGTGGGTATCTATCTGGTCGACATCGGGCCCGACAGCTGGGCCCAGGACGAAGTCACGTACGGCATCCGTTCACTGCTCGACGGCGCTCTCGCCGAGCGCGGCCTCGGCCCCTATCCCGGACCGCCACGGGAGGTACCGTCCGAGGAGAGCTTCGAGGAGAAGATCTCGCCAGAGATGGACGGCTTCGCCGAGCTGTGCGCCCGACACGGCGCCGAGGAGGTGCTCGACGCCACCCTGTTCATCCCCGTGTCGTTCGACGGCCTGATCACGCTGCCGGCCGGCAACGCGTACGACGAGGAACAGACTCACGTCCTCAGCTCCCACCGGCTGCGCGACGCGGTCGCACCGATGGCCGCCGAGATCGGCCTGCCCGCCGACCTGCCGCGCGGCGGGCTCGCGCTGAGCACCAGCATCGAGGACCCGGTCACGTTCTACGTCGCGGTCTACCTGCAGGCCGCCGAGCACTCGCTGCGCCACGGCTGCCCGATCGGCTACGTCTGAGGCCGTGGCAAGCGCACCCAAGAGGACACCTCTCCCCCATCCCTACGCTCAGGAAGCCAGCTACACGAACACGCAATGCGGGCAGGGCGTTGGTGCCAACGATGATGGCGGCGTACCACGATTCTGGCGATGGGCGCTCGTGTGATCAGTCCTTGTCAAGGCACAAACAGAAGGGGTGGCCGGCTGGGTCGAGGAGCACTCGGACGTTCTCCTGCGGTTGGACCGAGGCCACCGTGGCCCCGAGGGCGACCGCCTCGGCAACCGCGGAATCGAGGTCAGCGACTTGGAAGTCGAGGTGCATCATGGGGCGCTGTTGCCCGTCGACGGGCGGCCACACGGGCGCCTTGTAGTCGGTCGCCTGCTGGAACACGACATAGGTGGGTCCCTGGGGAGCGGCGAGAATGGCCGTTCCTGGTTCCTCGTGTCCGATGGGCCAGCCGAGCAGCTCGGAGTAGAACTTCGCCAACCCACCGGGGTCCGGCGCTTCGATAGCGGTTCCCCACCACATGCCGGCCGTTCGAGATCGCATGCTCGCAGCTTGTCGGATGGCCCCGGCCATGTCTACGGACGCTCTCTCACACCCACGATGGTGGGCGTGCACCGCCTCGTCGTGGATCAATCGGACATGTTGCGGCCCTGTCCGGGCGGTGAGAGGGCCAGGTGCTCCCCGTCCGCGTCGGTGTCTGGCTTGCAGGTCAGACTTTGGGCATGGAGTTCTTCTGCTACCACCGCGACCGGGCCAACTCGATGCCGCTGCGCGCCGAACTGCGAGAAGAGCACTGGTCCTACATGGATCGCTACTCGAGCGAAATCATCGCTCGCGGTCCGACCTTTGCCAGCGGCGGCGTACCCACCGGCAGCGTGCACATCGTCGACCTGCCCGATCCTGCCGCCGCACGCACGTTCGCTTTCGACGAGCCCAACTATCAGGCCGGCGTGTACCGCGACGTATTGCTGCGCCGGTGGCGCAACGTGCTCGGCCGCACCATGTGGGACTTCCCTGGAGGCCGGAGTGGTGGCAACCGGTACCTGGTGCTCGGTCTCGGCGCGGGGCAGGGCGCCGACCTCGCGGTGCCGCCCGGCCGGGATGGGCTGATCGCGTACGGGCCGTTGCTGTCCGACGACGGCGCCACCTGGCTGGGCACGGCGGTGCTTGTCCAGGCGCCGGATCCGAACAAGGCACGCGCCGCGCTGACCTCGGACCGATACGCCGACATCGAAGTGCACAACTGGCAGTTTGGCGGGCGGCCGTCCTGACCCGAGGCCTGCTGTGAACGCGCCCAGCGTGCCCGATGGCCTGGAACGCCGGTCATCGCAACGGGCGGCGAGAGCGGAGCCTCGCCAGTGCTTGTGCTTCAGGTCACAGCACGGCACGTCACATCCAGAGCGCTAGCTCGTCCATGAAGCATGCTCGCCGCTTACCTCACGGTTACTATTCTCGCCTCCATCTTCAACGGCATCGCCGCCATCACCTACCTGATCGGCCACGACTATCCAAAGGCCCAGGCGGACATGAAGCGCGTGCCACGGTCGTGGGTACCGGTGTTGGGCATGTTGCTGGCGGCGGGCTCTTTGGGGCTGCTGGCCGGGTTCGCCGTGCCCCTGCTGGGCACACTCGCCGCCGCTGGCCTCGTGCTGTACTTCCTCGGCGCGCTCTTTGCACACCTGCGAGTGGGTTCCCGCCAACTGCTGGGATGGGCCGTGTTCTTCTCCACTGCGGTGGCCGCACTGGCCCTGAACCTGAGCTACCACCACTGATCCGTGGAGATCATCAGCGCCGAAATTCTGGGACGGCTGTCTCGACCGGCCCTGGAAGGACCGGCCCCTCGATCGAGGGCCCCGGCCACCGCCGGTGGAAGTGGGATGAGGACGACCTTGCCGTCGTTGCCGCGTACGCGCAGGGCTCGGTGGCCGCGTTCCTCTCTGAGGTCGCCGCTGTGGGCCGCAGGCCTTCGCCCCTGACCAGCGCCGCCAAGGAGCAGTACGCCACCGACCAGTCGGTCCACGATGAGGACCTGAGTCCGATCCCGCACACCACCATGCGCGATTCGGTATATCGCGGTACCGACTAGCGGAGTATTATGTGCCGCATGATAGCGGCGGAAAACCAGCCGACTGATGACAACGACCGGCAGACCCAACTCCTTCGCGGCGTGCTGGACATGTGCCTGCTGGCACTGCTGGCACGCGAACCTGCCCACGGCTACGAGCTGGCACGGCGGATGGAGGCCGCCGGCTTCGGCGCGATCAGCTACGGCACGATCTATCCACTGCTGACCCGGATGCGCCGCCTCGGCCTTGTTGCTGACGAACAGCAGGCCAGCCCGACCGGCCCGCCTCGCAAGGTCTACGCCCTGACCGGGGCCGGTCGCACCCACCTGGACGCATGGCAGACACAGTGGGCCCGCTTCGTCGACACCGTTGGCGCCATCCTCACCGTGCCCGGCCACAAACCTACGAGGAGTTGACCGTGGATACCATCGACAGCGTCCTGACCGAAGCCGACCAAGCCTGGCGCGCATACGGGGTCGGTTCGGCCGACCGCGCGGCATTCGCCGCCGATCTGCGCCTCGACCTGCAGGCTGCGGCGGCGGACGGGGTCGACCCAGTGCAGTTGCTCGGCGGTGACGTGGCCGGCTTTGCCCGACGGCTCGCCGACGAGGCCGGTGTCCGGCGAGTGCGCCGGGACTACAGCCGCCTTCTCGGCACCGCGCTGATCGGTGCGTTGATCGGTGGCGTGCTCGGCTACGGCTTACTGGTCGCGGTGTACCCGCTGTTCGTACGCATGGTGGACATCCCCCGCTCGATCGAGGTACCGATCCAGGTCGCCGTCGCCGTCTACTACGGCGTGCCGGCGGCCGTGGTGGTTGCAGGAGCAGTCATCGCGGTTCGGCTCCGGCTGCGCGACCTGCCCCAGGTCCGGAAGACAGCCCGGCTGATGAGCCTGCTGATGCCGGCGGCCGGCGTTCTCATCACGCCGATCACCATGGCATTCGCTTGGTCCACTGGCTACAGCACGGCACCGGAGGTACTGCTCGCGGAAGTCGGCATGGTCCTTGCCGCACTTGGCGGCGCGACGGTTCTGGCCCGTCACTTGTCGCTGCGCGACCATGAGAAGACCTCTGACGCACCGCCCACGGACTACCCTCCGCTACGCTCGGCACCCCGCTGAGAACCTCGGGGGGCGACGACGTGGGCATTGACTAGCCCAGCGCTCCCCTGCGGCAGCGGCCACGTCTGCGGCACGCGGCGCAGCGCTGCCGTAGTCGATTGCCTCGTCGGGGGAGGGGTCCCCGCCGGGCGCCGATCGACCACTCCCCGGCGGTCGACGGGCAACCCGGCGGTAGGGGCCTGCGGTAGCCTTCCCGGGCGGAACGGGTCATGCCGACCGATCAGACCGTCCAGATAGGAAGGCCGGGGAGGCGGTTGCCTTGCTGGATCCGAGCGGCGCCACGGAGTGGCTTCGGCACGGAAGGGCGCATCGGTCCCTTTGCGGCCGGCACCCAGGGCCATGAGTGACCGTCTGCAGGGATCGGCACGTGACCGCGGCCAATGACAACGGGTTGCTCCAGCTGACCATCGTGTCGACCAGCGTGGTCGAGTGGGCCGGCGGCATTCTGGCCTTGGTCACCACACTGATCATGAGTCGCACCGATCCAACCCGGCTGCTGACGGTTGGGGCAAGGTGATGGCCAGATCACCCGGAACAGCCCACAGCGGCGGGCACGGCGGCAGCGGAACGTCGTCCCATCCGCACTCCGAACCTGGCGATGCCGACAGCGCCGGCTCACCTCGCCGGGGCCGGTCCGGCGGCAGCGCCCAGAGCGTGTCCCACGGGCAGGAGATCAACGCGCAGGCTGCCGAGCTGGGCCGCCCACCCGCTCAACGTGCCCTGCCACCGGGCAGGACCACCCGGACGCTCAACCAGGTACGCCGCACCCGCGACAAGAAACGGCGGTGGCAGCGCGCCGAGGAATACGTCCGCGAGTTGTGGGGCGGTGCACCCGAGACGCATTATCCGGTAGCGACCAACTCCGATCCGACTTCCCGGTGACCAGGACCGGCGGCCGGAAAGTCGACGTTCCTGTAAACTCGAACGGGCAAACCGTCGCGGTCGAAGTAAAGATGTACCAGCAGTACCGCACGGTTGAGGTCGCGCCGGGGCAGAAGGTGACGCAGCGGGTCGAGGTGCCGCTCAGTTCTCATATCAGAGAGCAGATCAACAAGGATGTGGCACTCCGCAGAGCGGATCCGACCTATGATCCACGCTGGGCATTCCTCAATGCCGGGCCGTTGTCGGCTCTCTCCGAGCTTTTCAGTGACCGGCGCTCTGACCTGGGCTGTGAAATCTCTCGGTGGACCTGTTCGGCCGGGTTTGCGCCGCTCAACTTTTCAGTACGCACATCAGCCGGGCTGGTTGCTGTCCTGAGCCCGAAAGCAGCGCCGGCGGTGACAGGTTGTGCTGTCACCCCCCGCGCGGGTGTTTCCTGGGTTCGGTCAGATGGTGGTGCCCCTCTCGGGTTCGGAGCCCGCGTGTGGCTCGAGCTTGCCAGCGAGCCCTACCCAGCACGGATTACTACTTGCCATCGGCTCCGCTGGCACTCCAAACAAGGAGCGCGACGCGTTCGACGAGCTGTGGGCCTACGTGGCACCAGATGGCGATGCCCCGCCAAGGGTGAACTTCTGGCCGCCCTGCCAGAGGCGGTCGGGGTGCCCTGGGGGGCGGCCGCGGGCGCCGCTCCCAGGGCGCTGTCGCCGGACCCGGTCCTCCTGCGATCGCGGCTACCGCGGCGTTTCCGGCCCCTGCCGGCAGCAGCCGGCACCCAACCAACTGCGGGTGGGAGTCCGGCTGCGGGCGCGGTAGCACCGGGGGCGGGCGGAATAAGTCCGCAGTCACAACCACCGAGGGCCATCAACGGCAGGGATCGACGCGGATTCGGCGGTGTAGACGCGGCCCCGCATATGAAGGGCCCTCAGGAAACACAGGAGGCCCTCGATATGACCAGGCTAGTACGGCAGCCGCCAGTTGCTATCTGACCAGGGCGTAGTCGCGGTCTAGTCGTGTGCGTTGGTGGAACCAGCGGGCGCGGGCCTGGTGACGGCGTCGCCAGGTGAGCCAGTGTGTGGCGTGGTCGGCTGATGTCGCGTTCAACAGATCGCGGCGCAGGGTCTTGATGTAGTTCGCGACACGGACTGCCTTGAGGTCCGGAGCCAGACCATGGGCGAGCCATGGGTTCTGCGTCGCAACCTCACCATGCGCCACAGGTGTCAAGGGACATCGCCGGCTGTGCCGGCGGCGAACGGCAGGCCCCGCCAGCATCAGACATGCGTGCGGTCGGCGCGTTCGGGAACCGCGAACCGCTCCGGCGCCGCCTGTGCCAGGTAGCGCCAGCTCGCGAGCGCCGCGAGCAGCGAGATCGCGGCGCCGGTGCCGATGGCGACCCTGGCGCCGTAGGTCTGCGACATCCACCCGATGAGTGGCCCGCTAATGGGTGAGGTGCCGTTGATCGCCATGATCAGCAGTGAGACCACCCGGCCGCGCACCACCGCTTCAGACTCCAGCTGGACGAGCGAGGCCGCCAGCGCACGGAACGTGGTGGCGACGGCCCCGAGCACGAACATCGCCACCAGCGCCGTCCACGTCGAGGGTGCCAGCGAGACGACTCCCAGTGCCGCCGCGAACGCTGTCGCCGCACCTAGGAACGTCCGCGGCGCCGCGACCAGGATCCCGGCGAGGGACAGGCTGCCGGCGATCGCACCCGCACCCATCGCGGCGAAGAAGTAGCCGATCATCGCGGCGTCCGGGGAGAACTCCCGAGCCAGCAACGGCACCGCGGTGTTCCACTCGTAGGCGACAAGACCAGTGACAGTCATCAGCACCAGGGCCGTCGCGATCACCGGCGTACGACGGGCGTAGTCGACGCCCTCCCGCAGCGCGCCGCGTTTCTTCGGGCGGATGTCGCGCGGCCGGATCTCGTCGGGTCGGATCCGGGTGAGAGCCACGATCATGACGAGGAAGGAGAAGACGTTGAAGAGGAAGGTCACCGCAAGGCCGGCCGAGCCGATCGCCACGCCTGCCGCGGCCGGCCCGAGCACCTTGCCCGCGTTGAACATGGTCGCGTTCAGCGCGACCGCGTTGGTGACGTCCTCCGTCGGGACGATGTCGGCGGCGAAGGTGTGGCGCACCGGCTTGTCGAAGGCCTCGACGATGCCGATCAGCACAGCGAGCAGCATGATCGCGGGGACGGCGGCCCGGTCGAGCAGCACCAGGACACCCATGGCCGCCGCCGGCACCGCGGCCGCCCAATTGGTACAGAGCAGCATCAGTCGCCGATCGATCCGGTCGGCGATGATCCCGGCCCACGGCGTCAGGAAGAGGGTCGGGGCCTGCTGCAGGCCGACGGTGACCCCGAGCAGGGTGCCCGACCCGGTGAGTTCGAGGACCAGCCAGGCCTGGGCGACCTTCTGCGCCCAGGTCCCGACCGTCGAGACGATCTGACCGGTGAAGTACAGCCGGTAGGCCCGGTGCCGCATGGACCTGAACGTCGCCGACAGGTATCCGCTCACCGCGCAGCACCGAGCTTGGCCAGCGCACCGACGGCGTCGAAGAGCCGGTCGGCCTCGGCCGGGTCTAGCTCGGCCACCCGGTTGCGCAGGTAGTCGTTCGACCGCTCGGCGAGGCGGACCAGCAGACGGCGGCCGGCGTCGGTGATCGCGACGATGCTGCTGCGCGCGTCGAGGTCGTCGACGGTGCGGCTGACCAGGCCCTTGCTCTCCAGCGTCACTACCAGGCGGGTGACGGTCGACTTGCCGATCTGCTCGCGTCGGCCGAGCTCGCCGAGCCGGAAGGGCCCGTGCCGATCCAGCGCGAAGAGCGCCGAGAACTGCGACGGGGTGACCTCGCCAGTCCCGGCGCTCTTGCGCAGCTTGCGCTCGAGCCGGACGACCGCGAGACGGAGAGCGTCGACCTCCTCGGGTCCGTGCGATGCCATGGCGCGATAGTACGCACTGCGTACTATCTACGTTCATCGGTCTCATGGTTTAATGGTCTGACCATCACGAGGAGCGCACATGACGGATCCCGGAGTCCTGATCGTCGGAGCCAGCCAGGCTGGCGCCCAGCTCGCCGCGTCGCTGCGCGAGTTCGGAGCGACGTGTCCCATCACGCTGGTGGGCGCGGAGGAGCACCTCCCCTACCAGCGCCCGCCACTGTCGAAGTCCTACCTGTCGGGCAAGGCCGAGGCGGAGTCGCTCCTGCTCCGTTCGGCGGACTACTACGCCGACCACGGCATCGGCGTCGTCACAGGCGAGTGGATCGACCGCGTCGATCTCGGCGCGTCCGGGGGTCGTGCGGTCAGTGCGACGGGCCGGACCTTCGACTTCGACCAGCTCGCCCTCACGGTCGGAGGCACGCCGCGCCGGCTCGACGTTCCGGGCGCCGACCTCGGCAACGTGTTCTACCTGCGCGACCTCTCCGACGCCGCGGCGCTGCGCGCCAGCCTCGACGACGCGCGACGTGTCGTCGTCGTCGGCGGCGGCTTCGTCGGACTGGAGGTCGCGGCCGTCGCCAACAGCCTCGGCAAGGAGGTGGTCGTCGTCGAGGCCCTCGAGCGGCTGATGGCGCGCGCGGTCGCCCCGGTAGTCTCGCAGTTCTACCTCGACGCGCACGAGCAGCGCGGCGTACGGGTCCTCCTCGACACCGGCGTCGTCGGGTTCCTCGGCTCCGGCACCGTCTCCTCGGTCGAGCTCTCCGACGGGACCAGCCTCCCCGCCGACGTCGTGCTGGTCGGTATCGGCCTCGTCGCGCACACCGCGCTGGCCGAGCAGCTGGGCCTCGAGGTGTCATCGGGCGGCATCGTCATCGACGCCCATGCCCGCACGAGCCTGCCCGGGGTCGTGGCCGCCGGTGACTGCACCGCGCTGCGAGCAGAGAACGGGCTGCTGCGCATCGAGTCCGTCGCCAACGCGATCGCCCAGGGCCGTGCCGCTGCGGCGACCCTCGTCGGCGTCCATGACCCGCTGTCCGTCGTCCCGTGGTTCTGGTCGGACCAGGGCGACATCAAGCTCCAAATCGCCGGCCTGAGCTCCGGTTACGACGACGTGGTGCTGCGCGGCGAGCCGGAAAGCCAGCAGTTCTCCGCCCTGTACTACCGCGGCGACCGGCTCATCGCCATCGACTCGATAAACGCGCCCCGCGACTACATGGCCGTCCGCAAGATCCTCGAGGGCGGCGCCTCCGTGCCGCGCACGGTCGCCGCAGACCTCGACGTTCAGCTCAAGACGCTGATTCCCGCCCGGCGCTGAACCTCCTGAGACATCCACCGTGACCAGCCACTCGGGTCGACCGCTCTGATGGGAGATGAGCTGCGCGCCGCCGCTGCGACCACGAAAGAAGGAAGAGGACGAGTGTCGGAATGATCGGGCTCGGCGCCATGGGGCTGCCGATGTCGAGGAACATGGTCCTGCGCGGGCAGGACGTCGTCGGCTTCGACCTGGCGCCGGAACGAGTGCTCACCGCCGCCGAGGTCGGCGTCACGTCAGCTCGGCGCAGTCGAGCCGCTGACCCAGGCCGAGCTGGACAACTTCCTGGAGACGTTCGACCGGCCGAAGCACGTCGAGAAGCTGTGGAAGTACTACGCCCAGGTCGCTGCCGCGCGGGGCGTGATCCCCGCCGAGTGGATCTGAGCGGATCCACCGCCTTCGAAGGCGGGCGAGGAGTGGGCTCCTCGCTCAGGCGAGGCTCTCTCCTCACCCGCGTCCGGTTGGCTCGTTGCACCGCAAGCGAGTGCGACCCGCCGCCGAGCAGGAGCACGGGCGGCGGGTCGCCGTCGCGACAACGCCTGATCAGCCGATCGGGACGAGCGCGAGCTTGTCGGCGGGCAGCTTGACGAACACCTTGGTGCCGGCCTCGATGGAGAGGTTGGGCAGCGACCGCACCCGGATCTCGAGCTTGCCGACGTTGACCAGGTGGTCGACCGCGTCACCGAGGAACGCACGGGTGCCGACCGTGCCCTCGAGGACGTTCTGCAGGTCGGCCGGCCGCTGCGTGGTGAGGTCGACCGTCTCCGGACGGATGGAGACGGAGACCTCCGTGCCCGTGGGAACCTCCGCGCTGGAGGCGAGGTGGAGCTGTCCTTCGGCGGTGTCGACCACGTAGTTGTCACCGGTCCGGTTGACGACGTCACCGTGGATGAAGTTCGAGCTGCCGATGAACTCGGCCACGAACTTGCTGGTCGGGTTCTCGTAGATGTCGCGCGGCCTGCCCAGCTGCACGACCTCGCCGGCACGCATCACGGCGATGTTCGAGGAGAGCGAGAGCGCCTCGATCTGGTCGTGGGTCACGTAGATGGAGGTGATGCCGAGCTCGCGCTGGAGGCGCTTGAGCTCGTAGCGCAGCGACTCGCGCAGCTTGGCGTCGAGGTTGGACAGCGGCTCGTCGAGCAGGAGCAGCTCCGGCTCGATGACGAGGGCGCGGGCCAGCGCGAGACGCTGCTGCTGACCACCGGAGAGCTTGGTGGCCTGGCGGTCGGCGTACTGGCGCAGCTCCATGACCTCGAGCACCCGGTGGACGCGCTGCTCGATGTCGGCCTTGCCCGGACGCTCGCTCCGGGGCTTGACCTGCAGCGGGAAGGCGACGTTGTCGAAGACGCTCATGTGCGGCCAGATCGCGTAGGACTGGAACACCATCCCGAGGCCGCGGCGGTTGGCGGCGACGTTCACCGTCCTGGCGCCCTTGCCGGCCTGGAACAGGGTCCGCCCCTTGACCGAGATGTGGCCGGAGTCGGGGTGCTCCAGCCCTGCGATCGAGCGCAGTGTGGTGGTCTTGCCACAACCCGACGGGCCGAGCAGGGTGAACATCTCACCCTGCTGCACCTGCAGGTTGACGTTGTTGATGGCGAAGACCCGGGCACCCTGCGAGCCGCTCTTCTTGGCCTTCTCACCAGGGTAGGACTTGATGAGGTTGCTGATCTCCAGCATGGCGATGGTCCTTATCTCTTTCTTCGAAGTCTCGCGGGGTCAGTCCTGCTGGAGGCCGACCTTGGCCCCGAGCTTGTAGGCGATGGAGACGAGCACCATGAGCACGGCGATCATCACCACGCCGAGCGCGGCCAGGACGGTGAACTTGCCGTTCTCGAACTGCTCCCAGATCAGGATCGAGAGGACCTCGTTGCCCGAGCTGTAGAGCAGGATGGAGCTCGACAGCTCGCGGAACGACACCACGAAGATGTAGATCCAGCCGGCGAGCAGGCCCGGCATCAGCAAGGGCAGCAGCACACGACGGAAGACCTGCCACCAGGTCGCCCCGCTCACGGCGGCCGACTCCTCCAGCTCGGCGGAGATCTGCTGCATCGAGGTGACGGCATACCGCATGCCGTAGGGCAGGTAGCGGGTGCAGTAGGCGACCAGCAGGATCCAGATGGTGCCGTAGATGGCGATCGGGCTCCGCAGGTAGACGAACTGGAGGGAGAGACCGAGGACCAGGCCCGGGATGACCAGTGGCGCAAAGGAGAGCAGGTCGAGGAGCTTGCGCCCACGGATGCCGGAGCGGACCACGATCCAGGCGGCGACGGCCATGAGGATCATGACCAGGGTCGCCGCGGCGGCCCCGAGGAACAGCGAGTTCTTCAGCGCGGTCGTGGCCTTGGACATGTCCAGCAGCGCGTTGTAGTTGTCCAGGGTCATCGACTTGAACGCCTTGCCCGACGGCTTCTGGTAGTAGGGCAGCAGCGAGGTGTAGACGAGCAGCAGCAGCGGCAGGATGACCGTGAGGACGAAGTAGCCGATGATGGCGGCGCCGGCCAGGGGGCGCCACTTGCCCAGCTCGATCGGGCGCGGGCGGAAGCCCTTGCCGGTCACCGTCTGATAGGCCTTGGCGCCCTTGCTCATCAGATGCTCCACGAGCATGCCCAGCGCGGCGATCGCGAAGAGGCCCAGCGCCAACGCTCCGGCGCCGTTGAAGTCCTGCGGGTAGGTCCGCAGCATGAAGTAGATCTTGCTGGTGAAGACGTAGATGCCGTTCTGCAGGCCGAGCAGCGCCGGGACCTCGAAGCTCTCGAGGGCGCGGACCGTCATGATCAGGACGCTCGCCGCGATGGCCGGGCGCAGCAGCGGCACGGTGATGCGGCGGATCACCGTCCAGCGGGAGGCGCCCGACATCAGCGCCGACTCCTCGAGCGAGGGGTCCTGGGCGCGGAACGCGGCCACCATGAAGAGGAAGGTGATCGGCGAGAGGTGGAGACCTTCGACCCAGATCATGCCCCAGACGCTGTAGATGTTGAGGACGCCCTTGCCGAAGATCGGCTCCAGCACGTAGTTGATCAGGCCGATGTCGGGGCTGGCCAGGAAGATCCACGCGACGCTGTAGAGGATGCCGGGGATGATGAGCGGCACGATCGAGGCGGCGAAGAAGAGGCTCTTGAACGGCACGTCGGTGCGGACGTTCAGGAACGCCAACGCGGTGCCGACGACCAACGAGAGCACAGCGGACCCGACGGCGAACCAGATCGAGTTCCGCATCATCTCGATGGCCTTGTCATCGGTGTACGCCCGCGTGAAGCCGTCCAACGTGAACGCGCTCGTGTTCTGGTCGAGGAAGGTGCCCTGGATCAGGAACCACAGCGGCACGATCGCCAGGTAGGCGACCACCAGCGCGACGACACCGAGGATCAGCACCTTAGGGGTGGGGACGAGACGTCGCCAGACGGCGGGCGCCGCGTCAGTGGTGGCGCGCTGGTCCTGCTCCGGCGTGGTGGTGGCGACGCTCACATCGCCTCACACAGCAGCATGTCCCTGAGGACGAGGGCGGGTGACATTCGAAGCTCCTCCAAGCGGCGGCCCGACTCTCACTGGAATAACGGTCAGACCATTAACCACAATGTGTAGCACATCACATCAGTCGAGGGGAAGCCCGTCAAGCAGGGTTTTCTTCTCGGCCCCGCCGCACTGCGAACGGTACGACAGCCGTCCCTCCGCGATTTTGTTGGAAGGGCGTGTCACCGGGAGCACAATGGCCCTGCTGCTATAAGTTTGACCGTTAGTCCAACGGTCCCTCCTACGTCTCGAGGTCTCTTCCATGTCCGACGCCACCGACACGGGTGCCGACCTGTTCAAGCCGGTCAGCGTCGAGCGGGTCTCGCAGGTCATCGTCGACCAGATCAAACTCCTGGTCCGCGAGGGCAAGCTCTCCACCGGGGATCGCCTGCCCAGCGAGCGCGACCTCTGCCAGCGCTTCGGCGTCAGCCGGGTCACTGTGCGCGAGGCGCTGCGAGTCCTGGAGGCCAGCGGCCTCATCGAGATCCGGGTCGGCGCGCGCGGTGGCGCTTTCGTCTCCTCCCCCACCCGCGAGCGCCTCGGCGAGGGGCTGGCCGACCTGATGAGCCTGTCCTCGCTGACACCGGCGCACATCACCGAGGCTCGCACCATCATCGAGGTGGGCATCCTGCCGTTCGTCGTCGAGCGCGCCACCGAGGCAGACATCGCCAGGCTGCGTCGGATGGTCGAGGAGGGTCAGGAGGCTCTCGACCGCAACGCCTACACCATGAACCTGTCGGCGGCGTTCCACGTCGGCGTCTCCGTGTGCACCCACAACCCGGCCATCGAGGCGCTCGTGCAGAGCTTCCACGGGCCGATGCTGCTCTCGCTGCGCCAGGCGCAGCTGGTCGCGCCGGCCATGGGACGGCGCGGGACCGACGAGCACGCGGCTCTCGTCGACGCCATCGAGGCGCGCGACACCGAGGCCGCCATCAAGGTCATGACGACGCATCTGGACCGGACGGCGGGCCTGGTCCGCGACATGCCGCCTGCGGGCGCCTGACCGTCCTCGCAGCTCAGCTCGAAGCGGCGCGCGGTCGCACCCACTGCCCGATCGGCGCCGCGATCAGCGCCCCGGTGACGACCATCGCGGCGCCGATCGGCGCCACGGCGACCAGACCGGCGGTGACCAGGGGCGAGACGAAGAGCGATGCCGCCCGCCAGACGCCGGTCGCCGCGATGGCCTCGCCACGTTCCTCCGGATGCACCGAGTCGCTGGCGAGTGCCGGACCGAGCGTCTGGAGCGCTCCGGCGGCGATCCCGGAGGCCGCCAGAGCCAAGCCGGCGAGCACGCTCGACCCGGCGGCGAGACCCATCACGGCCATCGCCGCACCGGTGACCGGCGTACCCGCGCGCATGATCCGCCGGGCACGTGCATCGCCGTCGACGTGCCGCACCAGCCACGATCCGAGGATCGCGGTCGCGTTGGCGACCGCGACGAGGATGCCCACGGTCGCCGAGAGATGCCCCGCGCGGACGAGCGCGATGGGGACGTAGGAGCCCAGCAGACCGCGCCAGGCACCGGCGGTGACGCCTGCGTAGCACCCCTCCCAGACGCCGGCCCTGGCCCACAGACGTCCGGGCGGCCGGTTCTGGACCTTCCGGAACGGCGGGAGCCGGTCCAGGCGCGCGGTGGGGATGAGCGAGACGATCGCAGCCGCCGCCGCGACAAGGAGCGCCGTATGGGCGTCCTCACCGATGAGGAGACCGGCGATCACGGGACCGGCGAGAAGGCCCAGGTTGCCGATCAGGTTGACCGACGCGAGGGCCTTGACCGACGAGCCCTCGCCGCGCACCACATGGGTCTGCGAACCGGTCCAGAAGTACGCCCGAGCCACGCCCTGCAGGAGCTGGGCGATGACGAAGGGCGCCAGCGCGCTGCTGATCACCACCATCGTGCTCGAGATCGCGAGCACCACGCACGCGATCGCGATGATGACCCAGTCGGGCATCACGCGCATCAGGCGGCCCAGTGACATGCGGCCGGTCATCTGGGAGATCGCCGAGATGGCGGTGAGCACACCGACCTCGACCGGCCCGTAGCCGGCGGCGACCGCCTGCAGCGGCAACGCGACAGAGGCGGCACCGAGCGCGAACGAGAAGCCGGCGTTGGCCGCGCCGACCCATGCGCCGTCGGCCTGGAACCGGAGTCGGACCTGAGGCCGTGTCACGCGAGGGGCTCCTTCGGGCGGGCACCCGACGGGGGCGCGCATGGGTGCGCCCCGGCTCGTCGGGGACCGAGCCGGGGCGCAAGGGTCATGCTGAGCGGGTCACGCTGAGAGGCTCAGCGGGATCACTTTTTAGTGACCTTGCCGCCCTCGAGGACCTTCGCGTAGAGGTCGTCCCACTTCTTCGCGTTGTGGAGCATCTCGTCCTCGTCGACCTCGATGGTCTTCAGGCCGGCCAGCGGGTCGTCGGCAGTCGGCACGGAGCCGATGCGGTAGGCGTCGGCGATGGCCTTCTGCCCGTCGGTGAGCAGGTAGTCCATGAACAGCAGCGCGGCGGCCGGGTGCTTGGCGGTGCCGAGCAGGCCGGCACCGTTGGGGCGGAGGACGATCGGCTGTGCCGGCGGGTTGGCGGCGGTGCGCCAAGCGATCGGGCGACCCTGCTCGGTGCCCTTCTGGACGGAGTGCGTGTACATGGAGGCGCCGACCGCGAACTCACCAGCGGAGAGCAGCTCGGCCTGGACCGTGTGGCCCTTGACGATCTTCGCGTTCGAGGCGATCGCCTTGAACAGGTCGGTCACCTCCTGCTCGCTCTTGCCCTGCTGGAGGTAGTAGCCGTACATCGCCGAGAACCAGTCCATGTCGCCGACCTCCATCGAGACCTTGCCCTTCCACTTCGGGTCGGCGAGCTGGTCGAGAGACGTCGGGGCCTCCTCGCCCTTCACCATGTCGGTGTTGTAGGCGATGGTGAAGGCGTTGAAGCGGTCGGCGGTCCAGTCGTCCTTCTGGCCCTCGGGGCGGACCGCGTCGCGGAACTCGCTCTTGTAGGGGTAGAAGAGATCCTCGTCGCCGATGATGTTGAGCTCGCCGGAGTTGGTCTCGATGAGGTCCGCGCCCGCGAAGCCCGCCTTCGACTCCTGCAGGATGCGCTGGAGGACGGACTCCGAGTTGCCGCGGTAGACGTTGACGTCGATTTTGTACTTGTCGGTGAAGCCCTTGACGATGTCGTCCATGTCGGTGTTCGAGGTGTAGAGCGAGAGCGTGCCCTCGTCCTTGGCGGCCTTGACGAGCGCGTCGGTGCGCTCGGCTCCGGTCATTCCGTTGAACTTGTCGAAGACCTGCTTCGCGTGGTTGTCGACCTTCGGTTTGCTGTCGCCGGCCGAGCTCGCGGTCGGGCTGCCGCAGGCGCTGAGGACGGCCGTCAGGAGCGCGACCGGAATGATCAGGGCCCTCTTCTTCATGGTTTCTCCCATAGCTGATCCGCAAGGCCGGGACGACCTCGTAGGACTGATGGTTAGTCCAGCACGAGATGGATATCACAGATACGGTCGAATGGTTAGACCTTAGTAGTCTTATTTTCACCTTGGATCGTGCCAATCAGCGGCTGACCTGCCCAGCACCGGCTAACTCCGCCGCCAGACCGACGGCCACCGCGGTCGGAAGGGAGGGGTCCGCGAGAGCGGCGAGGGCGTGCTCGACGCGTCCCTGACCCGCCGGTGCCGACCGGAAGGCCCGCCTGGCACGCACCACGGCGGTGGCGGGGTCCACCTGCCGCAGGCCGCGCAGTTCCCGCGTCCACGTCTCGCCCCCCGTGCCGGCGGCCGCCGGCAGGCGCACCTGCACGGGCTCCCGGGGTTCGGTTCCGAGGGCGGCCCAGACCTGGGCGGCACTGGTGGCGAGTCCTGCCCTGGTCCGCACGAGCTCGTTGAGCCTGCCTCGGAAGACGTCGGCGGCCAGGCCGTGTCGCGCCGCCCGGAACAGCTCCGCGTGCTGGGTCGGGCCCGCGACCTCGGCCAGCCCGGCCGTCTCGGCCAGACCCCGCGGGTCGACCCCGGGCACTCTCGCCAGCCGCGCGGGCCGGCGCCGGTGGTCCAGGTAGGCGTCGGCGGCGCTGCCGAGAAGGTCCCGGCAGGCGAGCTGCCCGAGCAGCTCGGCGAGCCCTTCGAAGACGCCGAGGTCGGCCCAGGATGCCGGCGCGACCAGGTTGCCGAGCCATTGGTGGGCGGCCTCGTGCGCCAGGGCGGCGACCCGTCGCGCCCGGTCGGCCGTCAGCAGTCGCTCGGAGAGCAGCACACATCCCGGGTGCTCCATGGCAAGCCACGGCGCGTCCGGCACCAACACCTGGACGTACTCGCTCCCCCACGGCGCGTCACCCCCGAAGAAGTCGAGCATCCAGTCCAGCGCAGCCCGGGTCTCGGCCAGCGGCGTGCGCAACGCCGCGTCGCAGGACCGGCGGGCGTGGATGGCCACGCCGTCGGCCGCCTCGTGGCGCCACGGCCCCACGGCGAAGCCGAGGTGGTGTCCGGCCAGCACACTCCCCGCAGCAGGGACGACGCTGATCGGAGTCGGCCCCGGGACGTCGCCGGAGACCCGCACGGTCAGCGTCGTCCGGGTCAGGTCGTCGGGACGGCCCGCCTCGCCGAGAAGGTCGGCCGCCCCTCCGAGCGCACCGCTGAACAGGACGTACGCCGCGCCGTCGGAGGGGTCCACCCAGCGCGTGAGCCCCCAGGGACCGCCCGCGCGATAGTCCACACGCCGCCGACGGCGCTCAGTGCCGAGGTCGAGGTGGACGTGCGCCGACTCGGCACCCAGGTCCACGTCGATCGTGCGCACGCGTCCCATGGTCGCTGACGCTGCGGGGGCGCTAAGCCGGGGGTCGGGCCGAGCGGTCAGCCGACCTCTGCCAGCGAGCGGTCCGGGCCGGTGTAGCGGCGTACCGGATTGTCGCGGACCAGCATGGTGGTGACGTAGCTCAGCGTAATCCCGGCACCGATCGTGAGAGCGAGCGCCGGCCCGAGGGCCCCGGCGAGGGCGCCGACGAGTGCGTCGCCCATGGCCGGACCTCCGCGGGAGGACACCTGATAGATCGACGAGACCCGGCCGCGGAGCTCGTCGGGGGTCTCGATCTGCACGGCGGCATGTCGGATCGAGGTCGCCAGGGCGTCCGCGACGCCGAGGCCGAGTGCGGCGAGGATCGCCAGCGCGAACCAGTGCGAATGCGCGAGAACCAGGCCCGCGACCGCGAAGCCGCCCGTGGCGAACAGCAGGATGCGGCCGAGCGTGCGCGAGCGGCCGAGCACCCTGACGATGCTGTAGGTCGCGAGCAGGGCACCGGCCGAGGGCGCGGCCGCCAGCACGCCGTACCCCTTCGGGCCGACCTCGAGGACGTCGAGCGCGAGGGCCGGCAGCAGCACCCGGTAGGCCCCGAAGACCATCGCGGAGAGGTCGAGCGACATCAGCAGCAGGATGATCGGCCGGTGCACGACGTAGCGCGCGCCTTCGACGATCGCGCCGAAGATCGGCTTGTGCTCCGGGTCGAGATGCGCGGTCGGCGCCTTGACGAGGACGAGCAGCCCGATCATCGCGGCGTAGGTCATCGAGTCGAAGGCGTGGACGAGGCCCGGGCCGCCGAGGGCGATCATCAGGCCGGCGAGCCCCGGGCCGACCAGGACCGCGATCTCGCGACACGGGTTGACCAGCGCGAAGGCCTGCGGGAGCTGGTGCGCCGGCACCATCGACCCGATCAGCGCCGTCCGGGTCGGGTTGTCGAAGGTGGTCGCCCCCATCGACAGCAGGGAGGCCAGGACGACGTGCCACGCCTGCACGTGGTCGGTCAGGGTGAGGACCGCCAGGGCCAACGCGACCAGACCGCCGGCGCCCTGCGACAGCTGCAGCAGGCGGCGACGGTCCATCCGGTCGGCGAGCGCCCCGCCGACCGGGCTGAGCACCATCACCGCGATCCCCCCGGCGGCGCCGACGAGGCCGGTGGTCGCCAACGACCCGGTCAGGTCGTAGACCTGGTAGAGGCTCGCCGCCATCGCGCCGCGGGTCCCGATCTGGGAGAGGACTACTCCGAGGAGGTAGGTGACGAAGGAGCGGTTGCGCAGCACCTCCGCGAGGTTCATCCGGTCCTTCCGGTCACGAGAAGAGGAGCGACTTGATGACCACCGGCACGACGCCCGGCGGAGTCAACACCTCTCCGATGTCGATGAAGTCGAGGTCGTTGAGCTCGACGCCGTCCACCGAGACGACCCGGCGGTCCAGTCCCACGTCGATGCCGAGGATGCGGCCGACCAGCTGGCCGACGTCGCCGTCGATCACGAGGGTCAGGGGCTCCTCGGAGGCGCCGGCGCCGGCGGCGATCCCGACCGCCAGCTCCTCGAGTGCGGCGTACGCCGGAAGGCCGGTCCAGCCGAAGCCGAGAGCGACCGGCAGGGCCAGGTCCGCGCCGCGGATCTCGGCGCCGCGCCGGATCGCGGCTGCGACGTGCTCACGGTCGACGGTCGCTGCGTCGATGAGGCCGAGATGGACCACCGGCAGGTTGTGCACCGGCAGCACCGACTGGTCGCTGACGTGGATCGTCTTGCCGCTGACCTGCACCGTGTACTGCGACGCACCGATGACGGTGGCACGGATCCGCTGGCCGGCGTCGATCGCGGGGATGTCGGCCCGCTCGCCCAGCTGCTTGACGATCTCTCCGGCGAGGTCGCCGGCGATGTCGCCGTAGTCGCCCGCCTCGGAGCCGAAGATGTACTCGGAGACACCTCCGGAGAAGGTCAGGTAGGCCGGTGCGAGGCTGCGCTCCAGCGGACGGGTCAGCCGCAGCGCCTTGCCGAGCGCTGTCGGCTCCTCCCCGAGGATCTCGTCGACGGAGACCTCGGCGAGCCGCTCGCAGATCCGCCGGCGGACCGCCGGATCGGCCGCCGTGGCCGGGGTCAGCTCGATGCCCAGGTCCTCGGCGACCAGCAGCGCCGAGTCGTCGATCCTGGTCCAGCCTCCGTCGGCGTCCTGGGCGAGCAGGCGGCCGCCCACCGCGTACGCGGCGACGTCGAGCACCTCCCCGCCGTCGAGCAGCGCCAGCTTGGTGGTGCCGCCGCCGATGTCGACGTGGAGGCTGGCCGCGCCGCGCTGGCCCGAGAGCCGGGTGGCTCCCGAGCCGTGCGCGGCGAGCAGGCTCTCCAGCTCGTGGCCGGCACTGGCGCAGACGAACTTGCCGGACTGGCTGGCGAAGAGCTCGTCGATCGCGCGGGCGTTGGGCCGCTTGATCGCCTCACCGGTGAGGATGACCGCGCCGCTGTCGATGTCCTTCGCGGTGAACCCGGCCGCCGCGTAGGCGTCGGCGATGAAGTGGGACAGCTCGTGCGCGTCGATCATCCCGTCCGCCCGGAACGGGGTGTGGATGATCGGCGAGGTCGACACGACCTGGCGGTCGACCACCTCGAACCTGCTAGACAGGTCGGTGCTGCGCCGTCGCAGCACCACCTTCGCGAAGAGCAGGTGGGATGTCGAGGAGCCGATGTCGATGCCGACGGTCACCAGCTCGAGGGTGTCCTGCTCCTCGATGAGCTGCTTGATGGCCGCGGCCTCGTCCTCGGTGATCCCGAGGTCGTGGTAGTGGTCGAAGTCCAGGTCGTGCATCGATCAGACCGCCGGACCGTCGAACTGTGGGTTGCGGATGACGCCGGTCAGTTCCGACTCCGGGATCGCCAGGATCGCCGGCTCGTCGAAGACGTCGCCCATCTGCGAGGGCACACCGGTCTTGGCGCACTCCTCCAGGAACTTGCGGTGGATCCGGTTGTCCTGCTCTTCGTACTCGATCTGACGGCCGCCCTTGGAGACCGAGACCGCGCCCTGGCCCTCCGCGCTCTTGCGACGCAGCGAGATGAACGGGTAGCGCCGGCTGCCCAGGCTCATCGCGACGTAGCGGGCCGGCTGGTCGCCGGTGTTGAAGTGCTGGTGGAACATCCAGAACGGCGGGGTGTACATGATGCCGTGGCGCCACGGCAGCTCGACGAAATCGGAGTCGCCGTCGTACCAGAGCAGTGAGTAGCCGGAGCCGTCGACCGCGTGCACGTGGGTTCCGGCGGCGTGGCGGTGGGCCTTCTTGTAGCGACCGACCGGCATCTGCGAGACGTGGGAGTGCATGGTCCCGTCCGCGAGCACGAAGTTGACGTTCATGGAGCCCTTGCCGCGGCCCTCGAACTCGTAGAGCTTGAAGCTGGTGAGGTCGTTGACGAAGTTCGTCTCCCAGATGTTCTGGACCTTCACCGAGTCCTTGTTGAAGGTGTCGAGCTTGCCCTCGCCGTCGAAGTACTTCGGGTCACCGACGCGGCCGACGAAGTCGTGCTGGTTGTCGAACACGAAGTCGAGGTCGTGGTAGAGGTTGATCGTCAGCGGGGCGTCGTTGGTGACCGAGAGGCGCACCGGCTCCGAGCCCGAGCCGTTGAAGATCTGGTACCGGCAGTTGAGCGGGATCGCGAAGAGCGCCTTCGGGCCGAACTCGAACGTCCGCTGGGCGCCGCCGGGCAGCCGGACGACGACCGATCCGTGGCCGGCGAGAACGAAGAAGAACGCTTCGTACAGGTGGCGCACGACCTCGGTGTTCTTGCGGGGCTCGATCTCCAGGACGTAGTTGGCCATGAAGTCACCCATGCCCTTGGTGTGCGCGAAGCAGCCCTTGGCGCCGTAGCGCTCCCAGAGTCCGGTCTCCAGGGTCAGCAGGTCGTGACCGAAGTCGAGGTGGATCGGGATGCCCTCGCCCTCGGCCCAGTCCTTGTACGGGTCGACCAGGTAGCCCGGCTGGGACGGGGCCTGCTCGACCTCGTGCGGCCGGGGGGCGGATGCAGTCGTCATGTGAGCCATGACCTCCTTGGGCGGTGAAGTGGATTCGGGTGCGTACGTGACGCGGGCTGGCGTCAGTGCGTGCCTGCGAGCGACGGGCGGTCCTCGCTCGAGGCTGCGTCACGACCCAGCGCCGCGGTGGTCGGGAACACCAGCGACTTGATCACCACCGGGACGGCACCGGTGGCGGCCAGCAGCGCGCCGATGTCGACGAAGTCGAACGCCTGCAGCCTGAGCCCGTCGATGGAGACCACCGGGACGGGCAGGTCGAGCTCCTCGTCGAGGTGGATGCCGATCAGTCCGCCGACGTCGCCGTCGCCGACCAGCACCAGCGGCTGGCCGTCGGCCGTCCACTCGGCCATGCCGGCGACGACACCGCGGCAGAAGGCGTCGAGCCGCCCGAAGGTGGCCGACCCCTCCCAGCGGTAGCACAGGGCGACCGGCTGGTCCTTCGGCATCGCGTCGAAGTGCTTGAGCTCGTCGCGGACCGTCGCCGCGATGAGGTCGGCGTCCAGCTCGTCCGCGCTCAGCGGCAACTGCGGCGTGAGCACCGGGACGTTGCGCAGCGGCAGCAGCGAGGTGGGCTCCACGAAGATCGTGGTGCCGCTCACCTGCACGGTGTACTGCGAGGCGCCGACGACGGTGGCACGTATGCCCTGCTCGGCGGCCTGCAGCTCCGGGCCCCAGCCGTCCACACGCCGGCGGATCGCCTCGGCCAGTCGGGGGCCGAGGTCGCCGTGGTCGCTGGTGTCGCGCCCGTAGACGTACTCCGCGACACCGCCCGAGAACGAGATCGCGTCCGGGTCCGGACCGGCCGGAAGCGGGTCCAGGCGCAGCAGGTCGGCCGTCGCCGCGGCCGGCGTACCGCTCTGCATGGCGGCGTACAGGTGGTCGGCCATCACATCGACGAGCCGCGACAGACCGTCGCGGTCGGGGACCTCGCCGATCGCCAGGGCGAGGTCGGCCTCGGCTGCGAGACGGCGGCCCGCCTCCTCGATCCGGGTGACCCTGCCTTCCGCGTCGAACGCGACGATGCGCGCCCCGACGTCGATCGCGGTGAGTGCCTCGACCTCGCCGTCGTGGCACACGGCGATCTTCGACGTGCCACCACCGATGTCGATGTTCATCGTGCGGTTGCCGTTGCGCTCGGATCTCTTCACGGCACCGGACCCGAAGGCCGAGAGCTGCGTCTCCAGCGCGTCGCCTGCGCTCACCGAGACGAACTTGCCGGCGAGCTGCGAGAACACGTCGGCGATGACGCGCGAGTTGGTACGCCGCACCGCGACGCCGGTCATGATCAGCGCGCCGGTGTCGATCTGCTCCGGCTGCACGCCCGCCAGGGCGTACTGCTGGTCGAAGAACTCCCGGAGGGCGTCACCGTCGAGGGTGTCCCCTCCGGCGTCGCCCGTGCTGTAGGGCGTGAGCAGGACCGCCGACTCGTGGGTCACCTCGCGCGAGATGACCTGGTAGCGGTTGTCCCGTCGCTCCAGCACGATCTGCGACAGCACCATGTGCGTCGTGGACGAGCCGATGTCGACGCCGACGCTGACGAGGCGGACCTGGTCGTCCTCCAGGATCAGGCTGCGGCCGCTGCTGGTAAAGATCCGGCCGCCGGCGTGGTCGAGCGGCGTGGACTCGGCCGGGTCACTGAATCCCATCGGCCATCTGCCGCTTCTCGTAGTCCCACTCGATCCCGGCGGGCTTCTCGTACCAGGTCGGGTCCATCCGCAGCTCGACGCCGTTCTCCTTCAGGAGCGCCTCGTACTCCTCGCGGACGTGCGGGTCCTCCTGCCAGTACGCGATCGCGGTGCCGCCCTCGTGCAGCTCCCGGGCCGTGTAGTCGGTGTGCTTGCTGCCGGGCGCGCCCGGGTCACGACCCGGGTTGTGCGGACCGAACCAGGCGCTGAGGCGGAACGGCTCCTTTGAGACCGAGAAGTGCTGGTGGTACCAGCGCTGACCGCCCGGAGCGGCGGTGATGAAGCCGAACTGCTCGTAGTCCAGGCGCTGGACCTGGTCGCCGTTGCCGTCGGCCCACGGGGTTGGGCCGAGGTGCTCGGGCCAGGTGTGCGTGTAGCCCTTCCCCTTGAGGCAGATCAGGATCGCCGCGGAGGTGTGCGCGTGGGCCTTCGAGTAGCGGCCGTTCTCGTGCTGGGCGATCCAGTAGTAGAACTGGTTGTTGGTCATCATCGGCTCGACCCGGCGGTAGCCGGGCGACCGACGGTTGTCCAGGGGCAGGTCGCAGTTGACGACGTCGGGGATGAAGTTGGTACGCCGCATGGCGAGGCCGCGGACAGGGTCCGGCTCGACTTCCTCGCGGTACTTGTAGAAGTCGTCGGCACCGCTGAAGCGGTCACGGAAGATGAAGTCGTTGTTGAAGACGGCCTCGACGTTGTTGAGCTGGTTCAGCACGTTGGGGGCGGTGTTGCCGGCCATCAGCACGGCGGGCTTCGAGGTCGCGTTGACGATCCGGAACCAGGCGTTCATCGGGATCGAGAACATCGAGCCCTTCTGCCACTCGAAGACGTGCTTGTTGACGTCTCCCTCCTGCCAGACCTCGCAGGTGCCCCGCCCCTCGACGGCGAGGTAGATCTCCTCGAACATGTGCTTCTCGGGGTTGAGCGCGCCGCCGGCGGGGACCTCGACGACGAAGTGGCCCCACTTGGTCTCGGTGCCGTAGGTCTGGATGTAGCTGCCGCGGCCGCCCTTGCGCTCCCAGTCCTGCAGCGGCAGGTCGAGGACAGTGCGAACACCGAGCCCACGCCACACCGGAACGCCTTCGGACTCCATGAACGAGTCGTACGGCGTCGGCTGCTTCTTGAAGTCGCCGAACCCGGCCCGAGCGTGCCCCGTCGGCTCCCGCCAGACCTTCGCCGTCGTCTCGTCATCGGACATCAGTGAGCCTCCCGTGGGGTAGCGTGTCGCGGTATGGTCCAAAGGTTAGACCAAATGGTAGGGAGTGGCAACCGTCACCCTCAGATGACGAAGCTCTCCAGGGTCTCCGGGACGAACAGGTCCTCCGGCCGCAACGGCTTCGGCGAGAGGCCCTGGGCGTGGTGATGGCCGAGGAACGACTCGAGCACGTGCCGGTTGGGCTCCAGCCCGTAGGACCACAGGTCGTCGCCGAGCAGCGCCCGGTCGGCCTCGGCGTGCTGGATGAGCCAGGGCGACATGAAACGCAGCGCGGAGGAGTCCAGGAACGCCTCGTGGGCCAGGCCCTTGGCCCGAGTGAACGCCTGGTGGAGCGACTGGGCGATCCAGCGGTCCGCCTCGTAGACATCCCGTCGGATGGCGACCACGTGCATGATCGGGAAGATCCCGGTGCGGGCGTAGTACGCCTTCTCGGCCGCGACGGGGTCGGCGAACAGGCGACGTACCCGACCGTCGTCGGCATAGAACGAGCTCGGGATCCGCGGACCGTAGAACGCGTCGATCTCGCCGGTGTGCAGCATCTCGGCGAGCGTGCGGTCCGCCGGGATAGCACGGACGTCGAAGGGCACGTCGATGGCGCCCTTCTCGACCCGACCGGGGGTCTCCTGACCACCGGTCAGGTAGCTGACCGAGTCGACCGGCACGCCGTGCTCGTCGGCGAGGATGCCGCGGATCCAGACGTTCGCGGTCAGCTGGAACTCGGCGTTGCCGACCCGCTTGCCGCGCAGGTCGCCGGGCTGCTCGATGCCGCTGTCGGCGTTGACGAAGATCCCGCCGTGCCGGAACATCCGCGAGGTGAAGACCGGGATCGCCACGAACGGCGACGGCTCACCGGCCGCGACAGCACGGCTCAGCGCGGCCGAGTACGAGGACAGCGACATCTCGGCCACGTCGAACTCGCGGTGCCGCACCATCCGGAAGAAGGTCTCCTCCACCGGCAGCCGCAGGTAGGTGAGGTCGATGCCGTCGGGACGCACCGAGCCCTCCCACAGCGCGCGCGTGCGGTCGTAGTCGCCGCAGGCGAGCGTCACCGGATGGCGTCGCATCGGCAGCTCCTCCTCGTCGGCAGCGGTCAGCGGCCCAGCCGCGCGGCCAGACCCGGGTAGACCCGCAGCGCATTCTCACTCATGACCTTCGCGCGGTCCGCATCACTCAGCGACGCCGCCTCGAGGTAGCGCAACGTGTCGTCCCACTCGATGCCGGTCGCCGGGTCGGCGCCTCGCACCGCACCCAGCATCTCCGAGGCGAAGAGCACGTTGTCGGCCGGGACGACGTCGAGCAGGAGGTCGATGCCCGGCTGGTGGTACACGGCGGTGTCGAGGAAGACGTTGCGCCACAGGTCCGCGGGGTCCTGCCAGCCGTTGCGCATCGCCAGACCGCGGAAGCGGCCCCAGTGATAGGGCACCGCGCCCCCACCGTGCGGGATGACCAGGCGTAGCGCCGGGAACCGCTCGAAGAGGTCGGACTGGAGCAGCTGCACGAAGACACTGACGTCGGCGTTGAGGTAATGCGCACCCAGCGTGTGGAAGTTGGGGTTGCACGCCGTGGAGACGTGGACCATCGCCGGAGCGTCGAGCTCCTCGAGCACCTCGTACACAGGGAACCACGACTCATCGGTGATCGGCTTGCCGGCCCAGGTGCCCGAGGGGTCGGGGTTGAGGTTGACCCCCACGAAGCCGAGCTCGTCGACGGTGCGGCGGATCTCGGTGACGACGCCGTCGATGTTGCCCGCCGGCGTCTGCGGCAGCTGGGCCACCGGCGCGAACGTCGTCGGGTAGAGCTCGGCGATGCGGTGCACCAGGTCGTTGGACGCGCGCGCCCATGCGGTGGCGGTGTCGGCATCGGCTACGTGGTGCTCCATGCCGGACGCCTTCGGCGAGAAGATCATGACGTCGCCGCCCCGCTCTCGCAGCACCCGGAGCTGGTTGGCCTCGACGCTCTCGCGCAGCTCGTCGTCGCTGATCGGCGACATCAGCGGAGAGACGCCACCGGATGCCAGGGCTGCCAGCTGGGCGTCGCGGAACGCCTGGAGCTGGCCGGGCGCGGTCGTGTAGTGCCCGTGGATGTCGATGATCACGAGTCGGTCTCCTTGACCCAGTCGGCGTAGTCGACGTAGCGCGCACCGGCCCTCTCGAGCAGCGGGCGCATGTTGTTGACGTCGAGCGCGATCTCACCGGCCTCGTACCGTGACCGCGCGAGCGCCTCCTTCTCCTCGCGCGCGTGGGATGCGGCGAGGACCTCCGCAGCCCGGAGCCGGGCGACGACCACGACTCCGTCGTCGTCGGCGACGATCACGTCACCGGGCGAGACGATCCGTCCGGCGATGCTGATGGGGACGTTGACGTCACCGAGCGTCCCCTTGACGGTGCCCTCGGCGGAGACCGCCTTGGACCACACCGGGAAGCCCATCTTGTTGAGGTCCGCCACGTCGCGGACGCCGGCCTCGATGATCAGCCCACGTACTCCTCGCGCCTTGAGCGAGGTGGCGAGCAGGTCTCCGAAGTAGCCCATGTCGCAGGGAGCCGTCGGCGAGACGACGAGGACGTCGCCTTCGCCGCACTGCTCGACGGCGACCCCGATCATCGTGTTGTCACCAGGAGCGACCGTCGCGGTGACCGCGTTGCCGGAGATGCGGACCCCCCGCTGGACCGGATTGATGTGCGAGCCGAGCAGGCCGGAGCGACCCTGCGCCTCGTGCACCGTGGCGACGCCGAAGCCGCCCAGCGCGTCCGCCACCGCGCGGTCGGCGCGGGGCGGGTTGGTGACGATGAGGCCGCTCAACGGACGGCTCCGCCGGGCTGGCCGATCAGGGCGGGCATCATCGAGACGTGGATGGCGTCCTCGTCGGTCTCGCCGGCGAGCACCCGGATGGCGTGGTCGACCTGGTCGATGCCGTAGCGGTGCGTGGCCAGCTTCTCCAGGGGGAAGCGGTGGGAGGCCAGCTGCGCGACGGCGAGCTCGCACGCGTTGAACGAGTGGCCGCGCGCGGACTTGATCGTGATCGCCTTCTCGGTGATCTTCTTGACCGGGAAGTCGGGGAACGCCGCGAGCTCACCCTGGATGAGCAACGTGCCCCCACGTCGCTTGAGCACGTCGACGCCGAGCAGCACGGGAGCCGTGCCCGCGCGTGAAGTGCAGTCGAGCACATGGTCGAGACCGCGACCGCCGGTGAGGTCCATGACCTTCTCCCGCGGGTCCTCGGTCATCACGTCGATGACGGCGTCGGCGCCGAGCTCCATGGCCAGCTCGAAGCGAGCCTTGTCGCGCGTGGTGCCGGAGACGATGACCTGGGCGGCACCGGCCGTCTTGGCGGCGACGAGCTGGGCGAGGCCCTGCTGACCGGGGCCCTGGATCAAGACGGTGTCGTTGTAGCCGACGCCGGCGGTGAGCAGCGCCCACTCGATGCCGTTGGACAGCGGCATCACCAGGCCGGCCTCTTCGGCGGTGATGCTGTCCGGGATCTTGTGGAGGACAGCGTTCCAGGGCAGGTACATGTACTCCGAGAAGCCGCCCCACAGGGTCCCCTCGAAGCCGGTCGAGGTGTAGCCGAAGCGGCGCGCGTCCGGGTTCGTGCGCCAGTCGGTGGCCTCGCAGTGGCGGTACTCGCCGATGCGGCACCATTCGCAGTTGAAGCACGCGACGTAATGCTCGACGAAGACGCGGTCGCCCTCCTGCAGGCCGTGGCGCTCCTTGAACCTCTCGCCGGCCTCGGCGATCACGCCGACGTTCTCGTGGCCCATGATGACCTCCCCCTGAGTCGCGGGGCTGGTCGGCGGGGTGGAGTAGAGCTTGACGTCCGTGCCGCAGATGCCGGCGACCTCCACCTCGAGCAGAGCAGACTCGGCGTCGATCCGCGGCCTGTCGAACTCGCGCATCTCGGTCGTGCCGGGTGCGGTCCGGACCGCCGCGAGCACCTTGTCGGTCATCGATTCTCCCTCGCCGCAAACCATCATTGGCAGAATGGTCTGACCAGCATATCATCGGGCCATGAGGCGGGTCACTGACTCACCTCCAACGGCCCATCTGCCCGAGATCCGCTGCGCCGCCCGCGAGGAGCCCCATGCCCGAGCTGCTGACCCTGACCCGCCCGCAGGGCGCCAACCGAGCCCTTGTCGATGGTGAGATCGACCTTCCGGGCTACTCGTTGGCGTTCGCCGACGAGCCGGTGCTGGTCAAGGGCTTCCGCAAGATGGTCCGCGGTCTCGAGTACGACATCGCCGAGATGGCGCTCACGACGTACCTGACCGCCAAGGAGCACGGCGCCGCCTTCACCGCCCTCCCGGTCTTCCTCGTCCGCGGCTTCCACCACGGCAAGATCCAGGTGCTGCGCGACGGCTCGATCAGCACGCCGAAGGATCTGGCCGGGGCCCGGGTCGGCGTCAACCGGGGCTACACCGTGACCGCAGGCGTCTGGGCGCGTGCGGCGCTCGCCGAGCACGGGCTCGACCTCGACTCGGTCACCTGGATGCTCTCGGGCGACGAGCACGTGGCGACGTACGTCCCTCCGACGAACGTCGTTCCCGCGCCCAAGGGCCGCTCGCTCGAGGAGATGCTGCTCGCCGGTGAGCTGGACGCGGTCGTCAACGCCGGGATCGAGCACCCCGACGTCGTGCCGCTCATCCCGAAGCCGACCGAGGCGGGGATGAGGATGCTTCTCGAGCGCGGGATCTTCCCGATCAACCACCTCGTGGTCGTGAAGGACTCGCTGCTCGCGGAGGACCCCGACCTCTCGGTCGCGCTCTTCGAGGCGTTCGCGGAGGCGAAGCGTCGCTACGTGCAGAAGCTGGGTCGCGGCCTCGTGGAGAGCAAGGACGACCGGCTGCTCGGCCGGATCCTGGCCGAGACGGGGGCGGACCCGCTCCCCTACGGGCTCGAGGCGAACCGAAAGGTGCTCACCGAGCTGCTCAAGCATGCCCGCGCCCAGCACATCCTGACCGGCTCCCTCGCACTGGAGGACGTCTTCGTCGCCAACACGCTGCGCCTGCACGACTGACAGTCGTCAACCCGTCCGGGACAGGTCAGCAGACCCGGCGCAGGCCGCTGCCGGCCTCGTAGACGCGCGCGCTCCCGGTCGGCACCACGAGCGCCGAGGCGTCGTCGTCGCTGAGGCCTTCGAGCAGCTGGGCGAGCATGCGGAGCGTGTTGCCGTGCGAGACGACCAGGACGGTGTGGCCCGCGTCGAGGGCGGGGAACAGCTCGTCGTCGACGTACGGTCGCAACCGCTCGCGTACGTCGGACAGGCTCTCGGCCCTGCCGTCGGCGTCGACGGGCGGCCGGGCGTCGATGCCACGCCGCCAGCGGGCGACGCGAGCGGCGCCGTAGCGCTCGGCGGCCTCGGCGCGCGGCATCCCCTGCAGGGCGCCGTAGTGGCGTTCGTTGAGCCGCGCGGTGCGCAGGACCGGAGCGTCGGGAACCCCGCACGCGTCCAGGATGAGGTCCGCGGAGTCGCGCGCGCGAGCGAGCAACGACGTGTGCGTGACGTTCGGCGAGATCCCGTTCGCGCGCAGCCGGACGCCGGTCGAGCGGGCCTCTTCTCGGCCGGCCTCGGTGAGCGCGACGTCGGCCCAGCCCGCGAACCGGTCGGCCGCGTTCCACGCGCTCTCACCGTGGCGGGCCAGGACGAGCATCAGTGCCGCCCGAGGAAGTCCAGCACCCGCCGCTGGGACGACTCCGGGGTCTGCTCGGCGACCGGCACGTCCCAGTACTCGTTGTCGGGCAGGCACTCCTGCAGATAGCGCGCAGCGGAGCGGGTGTGGGAGAGATCCTCACCCGGGACGATGAGCGCCGGGACGTCGAGGACCTGCAGGTCCTCGGGCTCGGGGCCGGGCACGGTGTCGCGGTCGAAGAGGAGCCGAGCCGTTCCGCTGACGATGGTGGCGTAGCGGCCGGCATCGCGCCCGGCATAGCTCGCCGCGAAGGCGTCATCGGTGCGCAGCGCCGCCGCCCACGGGCCGACCCGTGGATCCTTGCTGAAGCCGGCGTCCGTCGAGCGGGCCAGCTCGACGACGGCCTGCAACCCGTGTTCCGCGACGAAGCCGAGGTGCTGGGTGAAGCGGCGCTGTTGAGCGGCGCGGTAGGTCACCCCACCGGCCGGGGAGAACAGGACCATCGAGCGCACGCGCTGCGGGTGGGCGACCGCGAGCAGGGCGGCGGTCGAGCAGCCGACACAGCCGCCCATCGCGTGGGCGTCCTCGATGCCGAGGTGGTCGAGCAGGGCGACGGCCTGGGCGACGTACTTGTCCCAGGACAGCCGTTCGAGCCGGCCACCCGACCGCCCGGACTCGCGCCGGTCGAAGACGATGCAGGTGTAGCTCTGCGAGAGGGCGGGGATGAAGCCGAGATCCTTGTACCGGCCGAACGTCGTCCAGTTCTCGAGGCTCGAGTCGAACCCGCCGGGGCTGAACATGAGAACAGCCGGCCCGCTGCCGATGCTCTCGTAACGGGTGGGGATGCCGTCGAGGTCGACGATGGGCACGGCTGCTCCTCTGTGTCTGGTGCTCTACTTCTGTCCGCGGAGCTTCCGGGCGCCGCGGATGTCGGAGGCGCACTCGACGAGCGCGTCGTAGGCCACCTTCGCGACGTTGGCGTAGGTGTCGGGCTCCTTGTCGACGTTGCCCGCGTCGTAGCCGATCGCGGCCGTGACCATGCGGATCCGGCCGTCCAGCCAGGGGCCGCCGCCGAAGCCGCCGAGCACCGGGATGTCCACGGCATCGACCACCACCGGGCCGACGACCGGACCGGAGTTGGTGAAGTTGAGCGCAACGGCGCCGGCCGCCTCGAGCCGTTTGGCCTCGGTGACGAGCTGCTCCAGCATCTCGTCCGGGACCTGGGCGCTGCTGGCGGCGGAGTACTCGATGCCGTACTTCAGCGACGTCTGGGGCGTGATGCCGAACTGCGGGAAGACCGGGATGCCCGCACGCGTGATCGCCTCGACTGCCTCGGGGTGCTGCGAAGCGCCGTCGAGCTTCACCAGGTCGACACCGGCCTCCTTCACCAGTCGGACGGCGGCCCTGACTGCGGTCGCAGTGCCCTCCTGGAGCGGCCCGAACGGGAAGTCGGCACTGAGCAGGGCTCTCTGCACCCCGCGGCGCACCGCCTTGGCGACGACCAGCAGCTCGTCCAGCGTGATCTCGAGCGGGTGGGCCTGGCCCCACAGGTTCACCCCGACCGTGTCGCCGACCGAGACGATGTCAGCGCCGGCGCGGTCGGCCAGCTGCGCCATCTGGTAGTCCCAGGCGACGAAGCAGACACTCTTCTCACCCGCGGCCTTCATCGCTCGGAGCGACGGAACGGTGACCTTCGGCGTCGTCCCCATGCTCATGCCCGGGTCGCTCGGAGCAGCTCGACGAGGTCGTCCTCCTCGGCCGGGACCAGCAGGATCCGGGCGTGGGGACGGAGGTGGAAGAGCGCCTCGCTGGTGAGGGCACCGGGTGTGACGACCAGGCCGGCCGTCATGATGCCGCGGACCTTGCAGGCGGCACCGATCGTGCCGACGGCCTCAGCGTTGGAGCCGTCCACCGACACCAGGACGACGGTGTTGCTGTCGTCGAGCGCATCGGCCAGCTCGACCGACTCTCCGGCTGTGGTGACGAGAGTCAGCCCCGGGTCGGTGACGCTGTAGAACCGGGCCTGGCCCCACTCCATCGAGGCCGTGCGACGCACGATCTCCTCGGCTGCGGGGTCGAGCGCGATGACCCTCGTGTTGCGTGTCGCCGCGAGCGGGTAGTCGATGCGGAACGCCGCCTCCTTGGCGGTGGTGGCCTCGGCGCAGGCGCTGACGCCGGCCGGGATCGAGAGCTGTTTGGCCACGGTGACTCAGACCGTGGTCTGGGGGACGCCCGGCTTGGCGATCATGGCCTCGCCGATCCCCTCGACGAAGGACTGGTCGGCGGGCAGCACGATGGCGACCGAGCGCACCTTCTGGTCCTGGGGCCGGTTCCCGACCGGCTCGGTGCCTTCCTGCAGCGCCAGCGCGGCCTTACGGAGCTTCTGACGGGCCTTGATGATGCCGGCGTCGGTGGCGACGAGGCGCTCCTTGGTCCGGTCGACGATCGGACCCATGGACTCCTGGAGCGAGGAGTCCTGCAGCGCGATGCCCTCGATGCCCGAGTACGTCTCCCCGCGGCGCTGGGCCTCCCGGTCCATCAGGTAGTCGTTGTCCTTGTTGGCGAGCGGGCGGTAGGCCGCGTCGTTGGCGCTGTGGACACCCTTGCCGGCCCGCATGGCGGCAACCTCGGTCTCGGTGAGCTCGCGGGTCGGGTGGTAGTCGAAGCTGTAGGCCCAGCAGTTCTCGTCGTCGATCGGCACCCAGAAGTGGCCGTGAACCGGGTGGTCGCCGCGCGGAGGCACCATGGTGAAGTTCGGAAGCACCCACGGCGTCACGCGCCAGTAGTAGTGCCCTTCCTCGGCGTTGCGGCGGGCGCCGATGAGCAGGCCGCCCTCGGAGTCGACGACCTCGAAGAACGGCTTGAGATCACCCTTGTTGTACTCGTTGCCCTTCGACCCCTGGAAGAGCGGGTCGCTCTCCAGGTTTCCGCCGTGCAGGAACGTGACGTGGCTGGAGTCGATGCCGCCCTCTAGCGCCTGGAGCCAGTTGCACTCCTGGAGACGCTTGGACGTGAACGCCTGTCCGTCCGGGACCGTGTAGGCCTCCCACTCCGGCAGCGGGGGCTGCTTCGCGGGGTCCCCGAGGTAGGCCCAGAGCACGTCACCGCGCTTCACCATCGGGTACGACTTCAGCTTCACGTTGGCGCAGAAGTTGCTGGTCTCCGGCTCGCTGGGGACCTCGATCGCCTGACCGGTGTAGTCGTACTTCCAGCCGTGGTAGGGGCAACGCAGCCCGCCCTGCTCGTTGCGTCCGAACCACAGGGAGACACCGCGGTGTGCGCAGAACTCGTCCATCAGCCCGTAGTTGCCGTCGGAGTCGCGGATGGCGATGAGCCGCTCCGAGAGGATCTTCACCCGGACCGGCGGGCAGTCGTTGTCCGGCAGCTCCTCGGCCAGGAGCACGGGCTGCCAGTAGCGACGGAAGAGCTCACCCATCGGCGTACCGGGGCCCGTCTGGGTGAGGAGTTCGTTGATCTCGGTGCGAAGCATCGTGGGTTCCTTCCGGTCTGACGTATAACTATCAGACCATTAGACAGAAGGCAATGGGCGCGAGCCCGCCGAACAAGGGGCGCTATAAGACGGCGGGAGTCAGGGCTGCGTGGGCGGAACGTCGACCGTCAGGCCGTCCAGGTCCTCGGTGAGCTCGATCTGACAGCCGAGCCGACTGCAGTCGCGTCGGTCCTCGACGCCCAGGTCGAGCAGGTCGTCCTCGAGGTCACCGGGCCCGCCGACGGTGGCCGTGAACTCGTCGCGGACCCAGACATGACACGTGGCGCAGGAGTTGTTGCCTCCGCACTCGCCGATGATGCCGGGCACTCCGTTGCGGAGGGCCGCGCTCATGACGTTCTCACCGACCGCCGCATCGACGATCCGCGTGTCGCCGTCACTGCCCACGTACACGACCTTCGGCACCCGAAAGCTCCTTCTCAACAGCCAATGGCCTAACCATTCTACCGAAGATGCGACCTGCGTCAACCGCCACGTGCTCATCGAGCCGAAGCGGCCTGGCCAGCGCGCGCGGGTGGTTCGGTGTCGGTCTGTCGGGTCATCGCCGGGGGCGCCACGACGCCGTCATGCAGCGGCCTCGGCTCGGATCTACCGACGTCGGCACGTCGCGCGGGACAGACCTCGGCAATTCAGGTCCGGTGGTGGATGGCGACCGCAGCTCACATCAGGCAAATCCTGCAACCGGATCCCGACGAATCAGTCCGTGGACAGGCGCACGTACATGCCTCGCATCCGCCTTTCCCGCCATGAGATATCGCTATCCAGGCGGCGTGCGGCTGAGGAGTCTGGCCCGCCGGGCCGCGACATGCCGACTCTGTGTCGGGACGGATCTATGGCTGGCCGATAAGTTTGGGCTGCTGCGCGGGTCTACCTACCGACATCACCTGACTCGAAGGGATCACCCCGATGGCAAAGGTCATCTCCACGCTGTTCATCTCGGCCGACGGTGTGGCCGAGATCGACCCCGATTGGCACTTCCCGTACTTCGACGAGAACATGGGCCGCGCCGTAGGCGAGGACTATGACACCGCTGACGTGCTGCTCATCGGCCGTGAGACCTACGACAGCTTCGCCGGAGCCTGGCCCGACCGCGAGGCCGCGGGTGGGGACGACGCACCGTTCGCCAAGCAACTCGGGGACGTGCGCAAGGTGGTCGTCTCGCGCCAGCCGCTGGAGTTCTCGTGGCGCAACTCAGAGCTGATCCAGGGCGATCTCCTCGGTGCCGTCACCTCACTCAAGGCCGATGCCGGCGTCAAAGGCATCCTCATCCCCGGGTCGATCTCCGTGGTGCAGCAACTGCTCGCCGCGGGGCTGGTCGATGAGCTGCGCCTGCTGGTGCATCCGGTGGCGGCGCGTAAGGGCCGCAAGCTGTTCGACGACGGCGACCTGCCATACCACTTCAGCTTGTCGGCGACGGAGGTGTTTCCGACGGGCGTTATCCGCGTGATCTACTCGCCGGTCGCGGCACCCGCCAAGGTCGGCTACGACGAGGTCAAGGACCAGGTACCCGCAGGAGAATAGCCGCCTTCGCGGGGAGGGTGGCCGGCATCCCGTCGGCGCGTAGCACCCGGGTGGTTCCGACAGGGAATATCGGTCGCCCCAACGAAGGTTCAAGGCTAACGTGATCGCCATGTTCGGCACCGTCGGCTCTGTGCTGCCCGCAGGTTTCCACCTGCCGGGCGCCGCTGGCGTGTGCGCGTGGCTGGCTGATACCCGAGGCTGACCCTCCTCCCGCTCCGGCAGAACCACGGAGGAGGGTGGCCCGGTGCTCCGGCGCTGCCCCCCACAGGCGCGCCGCGACATGCGGTTCTGGCGCGGTTTCCGCGGAGTGGCACCCGCCCGCGTTCGTCATCAGCCAACTCGTTCCCAGCGTGGAGTTCCATCATGGCCAAGAGCCAGTTCGTGCGCGCGAAGCCGCACCTCAACATCGGCACGATGGGTCACGTCGACCACGGCAAGACGACCCTGACGGCCGCCATCACCAAGGTTCTCGCCGACCGCGACCCCGCCGTCAACCGGTTCGTGTCCTTCGACGGCATCGACCGGGCGCCGGAGGAGGTAGCGCGCGGCATCACCATCAACATCGCCCACGTCGAGTACGAGACCGCGACCCGGCACTACGCCCACGTGGACATGCCCGGCCACGCCGACTTCGTGAAGAACATGATCACGGGGGCGGCGCAGGTCGACGGGGCAATCCTGGTCGTCTCCGCGCTTGACGGGGCAATGCCGCAGACCCGCGAGCACGTGCTGCTCGCTCGGCGGGTCGGCGTGCCCTACCTGGTGGTGGCGATGAACAAGGCCGACGCGGTCGAGGACCCGGAACTGCTCGACCTGGTCGAGCTCGAGGTCCGGGAGCTTGTGTCCGAGTACGGGTTCCCCGGCGACGAGGTGCCCGTCGTACGGGTGTCGGCGCTGCGGGCTCTCGAGGGCGACCCGCGCTGGGTGTCGTCCATCGTGGAGCTGCTCGACGCTGTCGACCGATACGTTCCGGTGCCACCCCGCGAGCTCGGCGAGCCGTTCCTGATGCCGATCGAGAACGTGCTGACGATCTCCGGGCGGGGAACCGTGGTGACCGGCGCGATCGAGCGGGGCGTCCTGCGCGTCGGCGAACCGGTGGAGGTCGTCGGCCTCGGCCCGACGCTGTCGACCGTGGCGACGGGGCTGGAAACCTTCGGCAAGTCGCTGGCGACCGCCGAGGCCGGGGACAACGCCGCCGTACTGCTGCGTGGGATCAAGCGCGACCAGGTGCAGCGGGGTCAGGTGGTGGCGCTGCCGGGCAGCGTCACGCCGCACCAGCGGTTCCGGGCCAGGCTCTACGCGCTGACCCCGGCGGAAGGTGGGCGCCACACACCGTTCTTCGCCAACTACCGGCCGCAGTTCTACTTCCGTACGACGGACGTGGTCGGGTCGGTGGACCTCGGTGACGTGACGATGGTCGTGCCGGGTGACACCGTTGACCTGTCGGTGGAGCTGGGCAAGCCGATCGCGATGGATGTCGGGCTCGGATTCGCGGTTCGGGAGGGTGGCCGCACGGTGGCCGCCGGCACGGTGACCGAACTGCTCGACTGAGGTGCGTGGAGGGGCCCCTTGCCCCACAAGGGGCCCCTCCCGTGCGGGCTGCCCGGCGAGCAGCAGGCGATGCTCGTGGAAGCAGACAAGGAACCCGGCCTGCCACGGGTCATTGGTTGTCACCTCCGTGCCAGGAGCGCCAGAGGGCGGCGTAGGCGCCACCGGCGCGGACGAGGTCGTCGTGGCTGCCGAGTTCGGTGATCCGGCCGTCCTCGATCACTGCCACCCGGTCGGCGTCGTGCGCGGTGTTGAGACGGTGCGCGATGGCGATCACGGTACGACCGGTGACTACGGCGGCGAGCGCCCGTTCGGTGCGCCGAGCGGTTGTCGGATCGAGCGCGGCGGTCGCCTCATCGAGGATCAGCGTGTGCGGGTCGGCGAGCACGAGCCTCGCCAGCGCGAGCTGTTGGGCGTCGGCGGCAGCGAGTGCGCGGGCGCCGTCGCCGACTTGCGTGTCGAGGCCCTCGGGCAGGTCGGCATGCCAGTCGGCGCCCACGGCGGCCAGTGCGGAGCGCATCTGCTCGTCGGTCGCGTCGGGGGCGGCGAAGGCGAGGTTGTCGCGTAGCGAGCCGATGAAGACGTGGTGCTCCTGGGTGACGAGGGCGATCCGGCGGCGCCGCTCGGCCGGGTCGAGGTCGGTGATCGGGTGGCCATCGAGGCTCACCACACCCTCGCGCGGCGCGTCGATTCCGGCGAGCAACCGCGCGAGGGTGGACTTCCCGGCACCCGACGGGCCGACGATGGCGAGGCGTTCGCCAGGGCGCATCTCGAGGTCGATCCCGTGCAGCACATCGCGGCCGTCGGCATACGAGAATCTCGCGCCGCGCACCACGAGCCGCCCGGACGGCGGGCCCGCCGTGCCGCGCGGTTCCGGTATCCCGATTGTGGCCGGGGCGGCCGTGACGGAGCCGGATCGGTTCTCCGGTTCGGTCTTCTGGCCGACACCGAGCACGCGGGCGAACGAGGCGAGGCCTCGTTGCGCCTGCTCCACCCACTGCAGCAGCCGGTCCAGGGGATCGATCGCCTGCTGGAGATAGAGCGCGGCAGCGACCACCTCGCCGAGCGTCACCATTTCTCGGGTCAGGAAGAACCCGCCGATGAGCAGCACCGCGGCGATCGGAAGCGCGTAGCTCGCCTCCACCACCGGGAAGAAGACGGACCGGAGGGCCAGGGTCGCCCGGCGGGTGGCCCACACCTGGCCGATGCGCTGCGTGCCGTACGCGGTGCGGTCGGCGCCAAGACGGAGCGCCTCGACGGTGCGGGCGCCCTCCGCGGTCGTGGTGAGCGCCTCGGTCAGGTCGGCGGTCGCCGCCCCCTCGGCGAGGTACGCCGGCCGGGCGCGACGCAGGTACCAGCGGCTGACCGCGAAGATCGACGGTAGCCCGATCAGGGCGACCAGGCCGAGCAGCGGGTGCAGCAGGAAAATCGCGCCGAACAGGAGCGCCAGTTGTGTCGAGGCGATGACGATGACGGGCACCACGTCTCGGACGGTGGTCCCGACGGTCGTCACATCAACCGAGCTGCGGGTGGCAAGCTCGCCGGTGCCGGCGCGTTCGACGACGGAGACGGGCAGGTCGAGCGCCCGCGAGACGAACTCCTCGCGCAGCCGGGCGACGGCACGCTCGCCGAATCGGTGGCCTGCGTACTGGGCGTACCTGGCGAGCAGCCCTTGGGCCAGCACGCATCCGCCGATCGCGAGCGCCAGGCGGTCCACGGCGCCGGCACCGGCGCCGGCGCCGACCTCGTCCACGATCCTGCCCAGCAGCCGTGGTGCGGCGAGGCCGGCGACAGCGGCGGCGCCGTGCAGGAGCAGGACGATGGCGACCGCGCGGCGGTCCACGGCGATGAGGTTCAGCGCGGCCCGGCGGACGGTGGCCCGGTCCGCGACGGGGAGCCCGGTCACCGTACCGCTCCGTCGATGTCGGCGGACTCGCTGTCCCGGGACACCAGCGCCCGGTAGCTCGGGTCCTGTTCGAGCAGCTCGAGGTGGGTGCCGGCGGCCACGATCCGGCCTTCGCGCAGGTGCGCGACCGTGTCGGCGCACCCGAGCAGCAGCGGCGACGTAGCCAGCACGATCGTGGTTCGTCCGGCCCGCGCCGCCCGGAGTCGCTGCCCGATGCGCGCCTCGGTGTGCGCGTCCACGGCTGACGTCGGGTCGATGAGGATCAGTACGTCCGGTTCGGCGAGCAGTGCCCGGGCGAGGCGTATGCGTTGTCGCTGGCCGCCGGAAAGGGTTCGGGCCCGTGTGCCGATCGGCGCGGCGAGCCCGTCGGGCAGGGCATCGACGACGTCCTCAGCGGACGCGGCATGCAGGGCCGCTCTGATGTCGGCGTCGCCGGTGCCCGCCCGGGTACGCAGAATCTCCCGCAGCGTCCCGGCGAAGAAGTAGGAGTCGTGGTCGGCGACGAGGATCCGAGCCCGTACCTCGTCGAGCGCGATCCCGTCCAGCGGTACGCCGCCCCAGGTCACGTCGCTGGCGACGAACCGCCCGAGGCGGTCGGCCAGCGCGATGACCTCGGCCGGATCGTCGGCGGCGACGGCGAACAGCCGCCCGGCGGGTACCGTCAGCCCGGTGGCGGGATCGTGCAGTTCGGCGGGGCGGTCCGGCGCGGGCAGGACTTCCCTCCCACCGGCCCGCGCAGGCGGCGCGGCGTCGTCCGGGGTCAGGTTGAGCAGGGTGATGATCCGGCGGGCGGCGACCCGGCCCCTGATCACCTGGTAGCCGCCCTCCAGGAGGAACCAGACCGGCACGACGAGGATCGCCACGTACCCGTAGACGGCGACCATCTGCCCGATCGTGATGTCGCCGGCCGCGGCCATCCGCGCCGCCAACCACACCACGGCGGCCAGGAAGAGGCCCGGGATGACGATCGTCAGTGCCTCGATCCAGCTGTTCACGGCGCCGACCCGGTATCCCTCGGCCAGCAGGTTCTGGGAGCGCGCCGCGTACCTGCGGGCGAACAGCCCACGCCCGCCGACCCCGGCGAGTACGCGCAGCCCGGCCACGACATCCCCGGCGCGGGTGGTGAGGATGCCCTGCTGGTGCCGGTAGACCGACTCGACCCGTTCGAGGCGGCGCAGCAGCGGACCGACGACCATCACCATCGCGGGCACGCCGAGCAGCACGAAGAGCGCAAGGAACGGGGAAACCGACCACAGGACGACGGCGACGAACGCGTACGCGAGGACCGCTCCGACGCCCGGCCCGGTGATCGTCAGCACCGCCGACGTGTGCGTGATATCGGTGCCGCCGACGGTGGCGACCTCCCCGGCGGCGAGCTTGCGCGGCAGCACGGCGCCGATCCTGGACAGTTGACGCAGCAGGACGGCCGCGGAGCGGGCCGTGGCATCCTCCCGGACGAACGTCATCGTGCGGTGCCGCATGATGCCGAGGTACGCCAGGCCCACCCCCGCGACGACGATCGCGGCCACCCACCACAGCAGCGCCCGGTGATCGGATGCGCGCAGGCCATCGTCGATGGCGCGGGCGACGAGGTACGGCCGCACCGACAACCCGAGCATCCAGGCCGTGCCGATCAGGCTGCCGCGCAGCACCCGCCACGGCTGACAGCGGACCAGCCACCACATGTACCACATCGGCCCCCTCGTATCCGGCACGCCAGGCTCGGGATGAGGGAGCTGCGGGGGCACTGGTCCAGGTTACCGATCAAGCTCGCGCCGCGAGCGCCCCTGCACCTCATCGCAGCATGGCGTCCGGTGTTGGCGTCCATCTCAACATGTGGAGGAGGGACACACCGCGTCAAGTTTCTTTCCTACGCTTCCCGCCATGCTCACTAATCGATAGATGGGAGTATGTATGGGTCTCCATGCAAGGTTGCGACGAAGGAGCCTCGCTGCGGCGGTGGCGACTGCGGTCGTCGCGCAGCTGGCGATCTTCGCCGGCGAAGCATCGGCAGGTGGGCGTCTCTGGGAGGCGGAGGTCGCAAAGATTCCCGCCGCCGAATACACGCGGGATGCCAAGGTCTCCGTCACCGAGTCCACCGAGGCGGTGCGCCCGTACGTGGGCAGCGGGCTGGGTGACAGCCGAATCGACCCGGTGCTGGCGGACGTCCGCAGCCGGTACTTCGACGGCGCCCGGCTCAAGAGCGCCAGCGAGGGCGAGGTCGCGTTCGACAACCTCAAGCAGCTGGAGTCGTTCCTCAAGAGCCGGCTCACCGGCGCCAGCCCGCCCAACGGGGAGGCCGAGCAGGCCCACGTGGTCGCGCTGGTGGGCACCCTCACCGGGGTGCGCCTGCTGGCGGACGCGGCGATCCAGGATGCCGAGGCGACGATCGGCCCGTTCCGGGCCAGCCCGCCGCCGGCGCCCGCCCCGGCCGGCCTGGCGGAGGCGTTTGCGGACCTCGCCGCGGCCAAGGTCAACCTGGCCAAGGCCGATGACATGCTCCGCAAGGCTAATCCGGAGCCGGCGACGATCCAGTCCGCCAATGCCTGGCGCAACGGCTTCAACGTGCTGACCCGGCTCGGCATCACCTACGACGGCGACCACGACGGCGACGGCGTGACCGACGTGGTGGAACTGCGCTTCGGAGCGAGCCCGCTGCTGGCCGACTCCGACGGCGACGGCCTCACCGACAAGTTCGAGATCTACCAGCTGACCGGCTGGACGAAAGCCAACAGCGCCGACAGCGACGGGGACGGGACCCCGGACGGGCAGGAGGACCTCGACAACGACGGCCTGACCAACCTGCGTGAGCAGGAGCTCGGCACCTCGCCGACGGAGCCGGACACCGACGGCGACGGCGTCACCGACGGCGACGAGGTCGCTCGTGGCACGAACCCCCTGGTGGCGGACCCGCGACCCGGCCCCCCGCTGGGCGGCGGCGCGCCACCGATCGTCCCCGCGCCGGATCTCACCGACACCGACGGTGATGGGCTGTCGGACGTCGAGGAGGAGGAGATCCTCACCGACGTCAACAACGTGGACAGCGATGGCGACGGCCTGTCCGACGGTGCGGAGGTCAACGACTGGGGGATCAACCCGCTCAACCCCGACTCCGACGGCGACGGGCTGCGGGATGACTACGAGTCGGTCCACGTCGACGACCAGGGCCTCGATCCTGGCCGACCGGACCAGCAGATCAGCAAGTGGACCTACGTCACCGACTTCCTGCTCGGGATGTTCGCCGGGGACTTCTCGCCGCGCGACTCGATGGCCTGGCTCGCGGGAAGCCTGTGCTCCGGCGGCCTCAGCGCGATCCCGGTGGTCGGCTGGATCCTCGGCGGCCTGGCCGACCTGCGCGACACCATCGCCGGGCTCATCCACGGTGACTGGGTCAGTGCGGGCCTGAGCATTCTCGGGGTCGTGCCCTACGTGGGTGACGCGATCGCGATTCCGGGCAAGGCGGCCCGCTTCGTCGTGCGCTACATCCACCGCCTGGACGAGACACTGCGGTTCGTCACGCGCTACGACAAGGTTCCGGACCTCGTCAAGGACGCGGCCCTCGAGCTGATCCTCGGCGAGACCTACGCCTATCTGCAGGGCGGAGACCAGACGTTCAACTTCGCCACGACGTCTGCCAGGTCACGCTTCAGCGATGCCGACATCCGCAAGCTGTCCAAGGGTGACCGCACCAAGTGGAAGTCGATCGAGGACGCGATGAAGCTGCCCAACCACACGTCGGGCGACCCGGTCAGGCCTCAGCGCAACGCCAAGGCCGGCGAGGCTGCCCTGGCCGGTCTCCTGCAGAACTGCGCCCCTCAGCATCTTGTGCCCACGCCGGGCTACCCGCGTGCCCGGTCGAAGCACCGCAAGGCCGACTGCGCCGAGACGGATGACGACGGCAACGTGACCCTGCACGAGGTCAAGACCGGCGTGCCCATGTGGATCGAGAGCTTGATCGACGAGTGCCTGAAGGACGCCTGGATCGTCACTCCCGAAGGCAAGGCCGTTCACAAGCAACAGAACATCAAGAAAGTACACTGGCACTTCCTCGCGCACGAGGGCTTCAACAGCATCGGCATCGCCCCTCCGCTGTTGGAGTGCCTGAAGAACAACAACATCGAATTCACGATTCACGCACCAAGCGGAGTCTGATGCAGTGAGCCTGGAAATGGGTGTCGTCCCGTCCGGGGCCGAGCTGAGCAGGGCGACCACCGTCGCCCTGCTCAGCAGGGTGCTCGGCAACGATCCGGATCTCCACGAGGGCGTTGCCGCCGGGGAGTACGCCGAGCTGATCTGGGACGGCGAGCGGATCAGCACTCAGTGGTTCGTCCATCCCGGCAGGACGGGGGTCAGCGAGCTGGTGGTGTCGATCGGGGACGCCTTCCCCCTACGGCCCGCCGCGGGATACCGGGCCGAGGTGACCCCGATCGTCGAGGTGTTGCAGGAACTGGCGCAGGTGACCGGCGCCCGGTTCATCGTCGAGGAGGGCGACGTCACGGGTGCGCCGCTCCGCCAGGTGCTCGACATGATCTCCCCGGGCGGGGACGCCACCACGCCCACCGGGATGGTCCTCAGCACCAGCACCGAGCCCCCCGAGGACTACCTGCGGCGCTACCTGGCCGCCGGGGACGAACGGCTCGCCTGGCTGCGTGACCAGGCCGCCCGGACCGGCGGACCGCAACGGCTCGACCATTCCCGCGACAGCCTGGCCCCGCTGTGGAGCTGGGCCATCGGCCACCTCCAGCTGCGCCCCACCGACGCTCCCCGGGAAAAGGTGATACTCGAGACCGGGGGCGTCTTCCAGCGCCCGAAGGACGCCGTCCTGCCGATGTGGTACGGACGCAGTCCGCTCATCGCTCCGGTCGCCTGGTCGGACGAGTCCCTCGCGCTGATCGACGCGGTCGCGTTCTACACGTTGGAGTGCGTACGCCGCACCCTGCCGGAGCTGACCTGGCAGGTGGGCCACCAAGAGCAGCGGGGATACCACCTTGAGGGCCTGCCGGTGCTGGCCGGGCGCGGCTTCGACCTGGAGCCGATCACCTCGCTACTCCCGATCGCCGGGAAGGTGCTCCGCCACCTGCGTAACCCCGAACCCGACGCCGCAGACCCGCGCACCCCGCCCGCCGGCGAGGACCTGCGGGACTGGTTCGACGCCGCCGTGGCGGAGCGCCGTTCAGAGCGTGTTTGAGATGGGGCCGATCAGGTCCAGGTGAGGCCGGAACGGCCGGCCAGGTGGTGGCCGGGTGCTAACGGCTGGGAGCTTCTGGTAGTCCTTTGCCCCCGTACCGGGCGCTGGCGTGGGGTGCCCGCCGGGCGAGGAAGTAGACCGCGCTGGCCACCACCCCCAGGGCGAGTACCTCGCCCAGGAACGCCCAGAGGCCACTTGCGATCCGCTCGTTCAACCAGAGCAGCCCGACCGCGATGGCCACCAACGGGTCAGTGACGGTGATGGTGGCCAGGGCCGGTGCCCCTACCGGTCCGGCCTGGTAAGCGTTTTGGCTCAACAGCACACCCACCGGACCGAGCACGATGACGGCGTAGATCTGCCATTGTCCGAACACGGCCAGTGGGGCCAGATGGAGGTGGGTCAGGCTGCTGATCAGTCCGGCGGTCACGCCGTAACAGATGCCGGCCGCAAGGGCCAACGGCAGCGGGCGCCACCGGCGATCCAGTCGCAACGCCGTCAGCAGGCAGAGCCCGACCGATACCGCCAGGACGAAGAGAAGCAGCACCGCGGGCCAGAACGAGTTGAGTCCCCGCCCGTAACCGGGGGTCGGCCGGGCGATCAGCAGGAAGGCGCTGAGCCCGAACAGACACAACGCCGACTCCACCAGCAACCCACGGTCGGGCCGGACGTGCCTGCTCGCGGCGAACAGCAGGACGTACCAGATCAGCCCGCTCACCAGCAGCGGTTGCACCAGGATCAGTGGCATCCGACTCAACGCGCCGACCTGGCAGGCGAACGCCATTGCCGCGAGCACCGCCGACCAGCGCCAGCCGGGCACGCCGAGCAGGTGTACCAGCAGCTGTGGCCGGCCGGCCCGCTCCTGCGGTACCTGCTGGGAGGCGCGGAACTGCAGCACTGACGACGCCCCGAACGCCGCGGCGGCGACGAGAGCCAGTGGCACCCCGACCGCCACCTGCCCCGCGCTACTCACCATGGGCCAACCGGCCAGACCACCTTGCCTCCTCTGGTGTCGCCACGCCAACGAACGACCCGGCACCGTGAGGGCGGTCAACGGGCCGGGCCAACGACGACAGCATCGCTCCTCCCCCACCCCCACCCGACAAGCCCGGATCCAGTGAGCCCCAAATTACCCGAGATGGGAGGAAACAACCGATAGTATGCCGCCTACCCCTACCTGAGCTGGACGCTTCTGGGTGGCGGTGGGGCTGGCTCCACAGGCGAGCGCACCAGCACCGTTCGCGGCCTTTCACGACCTGTTACCTGGCAGCCAGGGCGGATATCACGGATCGGTACGACATCCGTCGTCCCCGAACGCGACGTCGGGTTGCTTTTCCTCGGACCACGCCGGGTTGATCGACAACGCCAGTGCGGGCACCTGCCAGGCCATGGCGGCTCGTTCAAGCACCGGGAAATAGGGGCCCGGACGGCGGCCGGTGGGATGGCCCCGCAGGAAGTCGATGATTTCCTGCTGCACATCCCGCCGGTCGATCAGGGAGGCGTGCACGCCGACCAGCTCGACCAGCGGCACGGCCGACTCCGGCGGCAGCAAGGAGCGCGGGTCGCTGCGGGTTCACCTTTAGCCTGATAGCTCCCGGTTTCCTGATTCTCCCTGAATCCGCCGGGGCCGGGCGTGATCGGTGCGGCCCGGTTGGCGACCCGGAATCGCCGAACCCCTACTTCGACGCGCACCGGCCCAACTCGACCCGGGCCCGTTCGCCGACTCGGCTATCGGTGAACTACTGCGCCGTCCCGCCATGGCAGATCGGCCAGATAGCCCCACACCCCCGGATCCAGCCCCGGTGATGGCTTCAACGAGTCGTCATCTGCACTCGCGGATACCGGCCCGACATCTCCTGCAGGAAGGCCACGAGCGATGCCAGGGACAGCGGCTCCGGCATGCGATGGCGCTCCGGAATGGCACGCAGTGCCTGCTGGTAGCCGAAGAAGGTGTACGGGTCGTTGGGATAACGGCTCGGCGAGACCCCGGCGAAGATTCCTTCGATCCGGGCCCGCCGCAGAAGGTGGCGCCACTGCCCGGCGGTCGCCGTTCCGACGGAGTTGACGCCGTGGCAGAACAGGGCCAGGTGCAGGTAGTCGTAGCCGTCGCGTCCATCGAGGTAGCGGTGCAGGCGAGCGAGTGACGGCTGGACCGGGAAGGTGGTCCAGTACGGCACGCTGCCGGTGAGCAGCGCCCGCCAGGGGTCGAGCAGTATGAATGAGTCGATCAGCAGTCGGTTGGCTGGCAGGTCCCGTTGCCGGTGCCACCAGCGGTAGAGGTCTGCGACCAGCGGGCTGAGATCCTCGGGCTGGTCGAACATCAGCCGGGCCGTGTGGAAGCCGTGGCGGTCGGCGAAGACCGTGATGTCGTCGCGGAGTGCCGGATCGAAGCCCCATTCCGCTTCCGGGCTTTCGGCATCGGCGGGCGGTGCCTGCCATTCGGACACCCCAGCACGATGTCGGCGCAGATAGTCCGCTATCTGCGGGCTGCCGTAGCGGTACTCCTCGGGAGGAATGCCGCCGACCGCACCGAGCTGAAACAGATGGCGCTGGCCGATTCGTGTGGTGGGCCATTGTTGGCCGCATTCGGCGATCAGAATGGTGCCGCCCGGTTCCAGGACGTCGGTGATGAACTCCTCGTATGCCGGCCCCAGCCGGGTGCGTTTGACCCGGAAGTACGCCATGCGGCGCAGGGTGAGGCGGTCCTGGTTCGGGTCGTGCATATGGTGCAGCACGAGACCGGGATTGCGAGCGAGCAGGGCGCGGGCGGTGCGGTCGAACGCGTGCGCTGCGCGGATCGGGTCATCCGGTGGGACCTGGTGCTGGCGCACGGGCAGCAGCAGCGTCTGTGGCAGCCAGGGCACCCCCAGCGCGGCGCAGAGGTGCGTCAGCGCGCCGTTGGAGGATCCCACCACCACCGCTGGGTAGCGGCGGCGCGGATAGAGATCAGCTACTGAGGCGGCGACGGCATCGGCGTCGATCCGGGCGATGTCCGCCTCGCGGCGTCCCTCGGCGCCGCTGAACACGCTGTAGATCCACTGACGGGTGGTCATCGGCAGCCGGGCTGCCACCGCAGCTGCGGGTCGCAACGCCCGGAAGGCGGGCTTGCCCAGCGGTGGCGTGTCCCGGCCCTGCAGGAACCGGGCCAACGCCACCACCATCGCGGACGCGGAGTCGAAGCCGGCGACCTCCCGCGGCAGCCTCATCGCCACCTCCGGTCGAATCATGCCTACAAGCGTGGGTACGACAGGGCCATGCCCGAGTTTCCGCGCGATGTCACCACGTCATACCACGAAGGGGTGCTGGGCCGGATGCGAAGCCGGGCAGTTGGCACGCCGCGACCCGGCGTGCCGCAGGTCGTCCTCGTGCAAGGCATGGCCGTGGCGGACTACCTGTTGCCGGCCCTGTCGGCGCTCGGCGAGTGGACTCGCGCCCACCTCGTGGAGCTGCCCGGTTTCGGCGGCAGCGGCGAGCCACCACACGAACTGTCGGTGCCGGAGTTCGGATACGCCGTCGCAGATTGGCTGACCACCCGACAACACGACCGCGTGATCCTGGCGGGGCACTCCAGCGGCACCCAGGTCGCCGCCGAAGCCGCCGTGGGCCACCCCCGGGTGGCTGGACTGGTACTGGCCAGCCCCACGGTCGACCCGGTTGCCCGCGGCCCCGTGCGCCTGCTCGTTCGGTGGCAGCTCGACGGCCGGCACGAGCCTCCCGGCCTCAGCAAGTCCCATTGGCCGGAATGGAAGCGGGCCGGCCTTCACCGGCTCGTGCATCTCGTACGGGCTCATCTTCGTCACGCCATGGAGGAGCCACTGGCGCGGCTGATGGTGCCGCTGCTGGTTCTGCGAGGCGAACAGGACCGGCTCAGCACCCGCCAATGGGCACGGCACCTGATTGGCATGGTGCCCGAGGGCCAGTACGCAGAACTACCTGGCGCTCACACGTTCCCCTGGCTTGACCCGCGGGCCTGGTCGGCACCAATACGCAGGTTCGCCGAGGCAGTGCAACGCTGAGAACACGATGAGCGGGCCGTCGTTTTTTAATTGATTTCGAGTAGTTTGCCGGTGTGGCGTTGGATGTGGCTTCACAGCAGCTGGACCGCCCGCCCGACCCGCTCCACGGCGGCCAGCACCGCGGGCACAGCCAGTTCGGCCAGGGCCGGGTGGACGGCGCTGCTGTCGCCGGGCGGACGCGGCCCCACCCAGAGCGCCTGGTGTCCCGGCCGGTCCGGCGGCGGTCCCCACAGCGCGGGCGACACCGGGCCGAAGAGCAGCACTGACGGGGTGCCGTAGGCGGTGGCCAGGTGACCGATGCCGGTGTCGCCGGCGACGACCAGCCGGGCGTGGGCGACCAGGGCAGCCAGCTCGCCGAGGCCGGTCCGCCCGGCGAGGACCGCCTCCGGCGGCAGCCCGGCCGCGTGGGCCACCTCCTCGGCGATGCCCCGCTCAGCCGCGCTGCCGCTGACCACCATTCGGTGGCCGCGTGCGGTCAGCTCCCGGGCGACCGCCGCGAAGCGAGCCGGTGGCCAGCGCCGCTCGGCGCCCTTCGCCCCGGGATGGATGATGCTCACCCCGGTGGGCAGCGCGCCGGGGCCGGGGCGGCGCAGCGCCAGGTCCGTCCGGTCGGCGGGGATGCCGTACCAGGCCAGCAGCCGGCACCACCGGTCCACCTCGTGCTCGTCGTCACGCCACAGTGGGCCGTGATGGTGCCCGGCCTCGACGTTGGTGAAGGCGAGCATCCGCTGGGGCTGTGTCTCGGCCAGCATCCGGTGCGACTGAGGGCCCCGGCCGTGCAGGTCGACCGCCAGCGCGGGCTTCGGGCCGGACCACGGGAGGTGGCCCAGCCCGTCCGCCTCGACCAGGCGGTCCACCCCGCCGACCAGCTCGACCAGCGGGGTCAGCCAGCGCGGTGCGACCAGCGCCAGCTCCTCGTTGGGGTACGCGGCGCGCAGCGCGCGCAGCGCCGGGACCCCGGTGGCGAGGTCGCCGACACCGAGCGCCCGGAGCGCGAGGATCACGGGTACGAGGTCTCGAGCTCGGCGCAGACGACCAGCTCCCGTACGGCGCAGCCGGGCGGCTGGGCGAGGGCGAACAGGACCGCCTCCGCGGTGTCGGCCGGGTCGTTGAGGATCGCGTCCGGGCCGGGCCGGTACCGCTCGTCCCGCTCGTCGAAGAACGCCGTCCGCATGCCACCTGGGATCAGCAGTGTCACGCCGACCGTTCCGGCCAGCTCGGCGGCGAGCGCCCGGGTGAAGCCGACCACCCCGAACTTCGCGGCGCAGTACGCGGTGGCGTCGCTGACCGCTTTGACGCCCAGCGTGGACGCGACGGTGACCACCGTGCCGTGCGTGCGTTCCAGGTGGGGCACCGCCGTCCGGATCACCGCGGCGGTGCCGAGCAGGTTGATCGTCACGATCCGGTCCCAGATGTCGCCCGGCACGTCTGCCAGGCGTCCTGGCGCGTCCGTGCCGGCCGCGGTCACCACGCCGTTCAGGCCGCCGGCCCGCTCGGCGAGTTGGCGGGTGGCCGCCTCCGCGGCCCGGGTGTCGGCGAGGTCGCACTCGATCCAGGGCACCCCTTCGGCGGGTGCCTGCCGGTCCAGCACGTACGGTCGCCCGCCGGCCTTGCCGACCGCGTTCACCACCGCCGCGCCGAGGCCGCTCGACCCGCCGGTGACGAGGATGGCGTGTCCGTTCATGTCCCTGCTCATACGGCTCCCTTGACGAGGTGGAGGCCGCGCTGACGCGCGGCGGAGATGGTGCCGGTGGTGGACCGGCCGGTCAGGTAGGGGACGGTGACGACCTGGCCGCCCCAGCGGTGCACCAGGTCCGCTTCGGGCAGGTCCGGCCCGCCGTCGCCGGCGTAGTCGCCGCCCTTGACCCAGACGTCGGGCCGCAGCCGGGCCAGCACCCGGTGCGGGGTGGGTTCGTCGAAGACCACCACCGCGTCGACGCAGTCGAGCGCGGCCAGCAGCCGGGCCCGGTCGGTCTCCGGGTTGACCGGGCGCTCGGGTCCCTTGACGCCACGTACGCTGCCGTCCGAGTTGAGGCAGACCACCAGGCAGTCGCCGAGGCGGCGGGCCGCTTGAAGGGTGGCGACGTGCCCGGCGTGCAGGATGTCGAAGCAGCCGCCGGTGGCGACCACCGTGCCGCCGTCGGCGTGTACCGCGGCCACCAGCGCCTCAGCGGTGCGTGCGGCGTCCGGTGTCGGGCGGCGCGCCGGCTCGCGGTCCAGACCGGTTGCCCCGCCCGCCGCCACGTACGCCGACGCGGCGGCGACGGCCGCGCCGACCGCCTCGGTGACCAGCGCGCCGTCGCCGAGCGCCAGGGCGGCGGTGGCGGCGAACCGGTCGCCGGCGCCGCAGGTGTCCTCGACGCGGTCCGGGGTGGACGGCGGCGGGACGACCAGCGGGGTGCTGCCGGCGTGGCAGAGCACCGCGCCGTCCGGGCCCATGGTCACCGCGACCGCGCCGACCCGCCAGCACCGCCGCAGTTCGTGCCCGGCCCGGGTCGCCGTGGACAGCGCCGAGCCGGCCCCCGCGTCGCCGGTGAGCTGTCGCAGCTCGGCGAGGTTCGGGGTGGTCAGCCGAGCCCCGGCCACGGCGGCCGGGCCGCGCGGGTGCGGGTCCCACACCACCGGGGCGGACGCCTCGGCGAGCGCCACGCGCAGCATCGGCTGCCGGACCAGGCCGCGACCGTAGTCGCTGACCAGGATGGCCCGGGCCTGGGCGAGCACCTCCCGCACCGCCTCCGGTGGCTCGCCGGGTGGCTGGGGGTCGCCGCCCCGGTCCAGCCGGAGCAATGTCTGTCCACCCGCCCGCAACCGGATCTTTTCGGCGGTCGAGCCGGGCAGGTGCAGGGGGTAGACCACCACCCCGGCCTGAGCCAGCAACTCGGCCAGGTGGGTCCCGCCGGCGTCGTCGGCCAGCGCGGTGACCAGCGCTACCTCGGTGTCCTGGGCGGCGGCGAGCAGCGCGGCCAGGCCGGCGCCGCCGGGCCGGTCGACGGTGGTGTGTTCGTCCAGCACCGGTACGGGAGCGTCCGGGCAGACCCGGCTCACCGTGCCCGTCACGTCCCGGTCGAGCAGGGCGTCGCCGACCACGACGAGCGGGCCGCTCACGGCTGCACCCAGCCGGTGCCCGTGGACCCGTTGCGGTGGTGCCCGTGTCCGTTCGCGCTGTGCCCGTTGGCGCCGTGCCCGTTGCCGCCGTGCCCGTTGCCGCCGTGCCCGTTGGCGCTGTGCCGGTCCGGCGGGACCGGGACGAGCGGCGGCTTCCACGGGGCGAAGGTGCTCCCCCGGGACGCGGGCACGGCCGTCGTGGGCAGCTGCCGGACCAGAGGCAGGGCCTGGTCGACGTACTCGCAGAGCAGGTGGGTGGCGACCAGGTGCAGCTCCTGCACGACCTGGCTGTCCGGCGACGGGACGGCAAGCATGTCGTGGCTCAGGGCGGCGAGCGGGTTGGGGGTGGGACCGGTGAAGGCCCAGCAGCGTAGTCCGGTTTCGCGTCCGGCGTGGGCGGCGGTGAGCAGGTTGGGGCTGGTGCCGCTGGTGGACATCAGCAGCAGGATGTCGTCGCGGCGACCGTGGGCACGGACCTGGCGGGCGAAGACCTCCGGGTAGCCGTAGTCGTTGCCGATGGCGGTCAGCGCGGAGGTCTCGGCGTGCAGGGCGATCGCGGAGAGGGGTTCGCGGTCCTCGCGGAGCTTGCCGACGAGTTCGGCGGTGAGGTGCTGGGCCTCGGCGGCGCTGCCGCCGTTGCCGGCCACGAGGATCCGCCCGCCCCGTGCGAGCGTCCAGGCCAGTTCCGTGCCCCAGTCGGCGAGCCGCTCGGCCTCCCGCCGAAACGGCAGCAGCGCCGCCGCCAGCCCGGACAGGTGCGCCTCGATCGGGTCGGGCCGGGTCATCAGGCCACCGCCGGGGTGGGACGAGCGACCGTGGTGACCACGGCGTAGACGGCGCTGAGCTGTTCGGCGCAGCGCTTCCAGGAGTACCGGCTGCGGATCCGGTCCAGGGCCGCAGTGGCGTACGCGAAGCGGCGGACCTTGTCGGCGAGGAGCCGGCGGATCGCGGTGGCCAGCGCGCGGGAATCGCGCGGCGGCACCAGGTCGCCGGTGACCCCGTCGACGAGCGTGTCGGCGATGCCGCCGACGTTGCTGCCGATCACCGGTACACCGCAGGCCATCGCCTCCAGCGGGGTGAGCCCGAACGGCTCGTACCAGGGGGTGGCGACCAGTACGTCGGCCGAGCGGTACCACCGGGCCATCTCCTCCCGGGGCACGCCGCCGACCAGCTTGACGCGGTCGGTGACGCCGCAGGAGTCGGCGAGCGCCCGCAGCCGCCGGGCGAAGGCGTCGGCGGGGAGCAGTTCGGCGGGTGGGCCACCGACCACGACGCACTCGGCGTCCGGCACCGCGGGCAGCGCCCGGACCACGTCCAGGAAGCCCTTGCGTGCCACCATCCGGCCGACGGTGAGGATGCGCGGCCGCTTCGGGTCGCGTGGCGCGGCCGGGCCGTCGGGGTGGAACACGCGTTGGTTGACGCCGGATGGGACCAGCGCCATCCGGGAGCGGGGTACGCCCATCCGGACCAGCTCGGCCACCTCGTCGGTGCACTGCACGACGACCCGGTCGACGGCCCGCCCGAGCGCCCGCTCGTAGCCGATCCGTCGAGGTGGGCTGGTGTCGCGGGCGCCCTGATGGCGGCGCTTCACCGTGCCGAGCGCGTGGTACGTGAGCACGGTCGGCACGCCGGTCCGGCGGGCCGCGTGCACCGTGGCCAGCCCGCTCATCCAGAAGTGTGCGTGCGCCACGTCCGGGGTCCAGCCGTCGCGCCGCCAGGTGTCGGCCAGCCAGCTGCCGAACTCGCCCATGTACGGCAGCAGTTCGTCCTTCGGCACCCGCCGCGGCGGGCCGGCCGGCACGTGGCAGACGTGGTAGCCGTCCGGGGTGGACACCGCGTCGGGCAGGGTGGGGCAGTCGCGGCGGGTGTAGACGCGGACGTCGTGTCCCTCGCCGACCAGCGCAGCCGCGAGCTCCGCCACGTGGGTGTTCTGGCCGCCGGCGTCCTCCTCGCCGAGGGTGGCGAGCGGGCTGGCGTGCTCCGAGATCATCGCGATGCGCATGCTTCCTCCTCCATCAGCCGGTCCCAGTCGGCGAGGAACCGGTCGAGCCCGAAGCGTTCCTTCGTCACCTCGCGTGCCCGCGCCCCCAGCCGGTACGCCGCGTCACGGTCCTCGGCGAGCCAGCGGGCCGCCTCGACCAGCGTGTCCACCCGGGTGGAGAGCACCCCCGCGTCGGGCGGCACGACGTCCACGACCTCGGTGGTGGCCAGCGCGATCACCGGCATGCCGATGGTCATCGCTTCGATCAGGCTCAGCCCGAGGGACGTCCACCGGCACAGGTGCAGGTACGCCCGCCGCCGGGCCAGCACCGTGTGCATCTGGTCCTGCGGCAGGTCGTCGTGGCTGGCCAGCCGGTCGGGAGGCAGCCCGAGCCGGTCGGCCAGCCCGGTCACGCCCATGCCGTAGACGTCCAGCGGGGCGACCGCGGCGAAGCGCGGCATCAGGTCGGTGCCGGTGACCCGCCAGCGGCGTACCGGCTCGTTGGTGACCACGGCGAGGCGGTCGACATCGCCGGTCCACTCCGCGGCCGGCGGCACGATGCCGTGGTCGATGACGGCTGTCCGGGTGCCACCGTTGTCCCAGAACAGCTCGTTGAATCCGGTGACGTGGGTGAGCAGGAGGTCGTCCCGGTCGGCCATCGGGTGGCGGGTGTTCGGCACGTCGCCCTTGGGGGTGTTGTGCTCGACGTAGACCGCCGGCAGGTCCCGGCCGGGGCGGCGACCCAGCCACCGCTCGGCCAGCTCCAGTTCCTCCGGGCGTTGCAGGACGACCAGGTCGACGTCGTTCCGCCGCAGCTCCTGCGGGGTCACCTCGACGGCGTTCGCCGGCCAGGCGTATGTCCGCGCCCGGCCCAGCCCGTACGGGCCGCGGTCGGGCGTGACCGGCACCAGGTAGCGGTGTCGTCCGTGCACGAACGACGTCGTCCAGGAGCCGTGCACGTGCCACAGCAGAACGTTCATGCCTCTCCTCAGGTCGGTCGGGGCGCGGCGGGTTGCGGTCAGTCGTGCGGGGCGAGGGCTCGTACGGCGGCGACCACCTCGGCCGGATCGACGCCGCCCAGGCAGGGGTGGCCGGAGACCGGGCAGACGGCCGCGCGGGTGTCCCGGCAGGCCGCCCCGGCGTCGCCGAGCCGGACGGTGGGCACCCGGTACGGTCCCCACTGTCCGAACGGGACGGTGGGGGCGAACAGGCTGACCACCGGTGTGCCGACGGCGGCGGCGAGGTGGGCCGGCCCGGTGTTGCCGACCACCAGGCAGCGGGCGCCGGCGATGATCCGGGCGAGTCCGGCCAGGTCGCTCGCCCCGCCCAGGTCGGTGCCGCTGGCGGTGGCGACCCGCGCGGTCAGGTCCCGCTCGGCGGGAGCGCCGGTGACGACGACCCGACGCCCGTCGGCGACGAGGGCGGCCACGATCTCGGCGCAACGGTCCGCCGGGCAGGCCCGCGCTGGCACCGACGAGCCGGGGTGCACCACGACGTAGTCGCCGGTCAGCCCGGCGACCGGGTCGTCCAGCGTGTCGGTGCCAGCGGGGATCGGTACGGCCGGGTCGTCTCGTAGCCGCAGCACCGGCTCGTCGCGGGCGGGCAGGGCGAACCCCGCCGCCGCGGCAAGGGAGAGCGCCCGCTCCGGCTCGGGCACGCCCACCGGCACCCGGTGCCGGACGTCGAGCAGGGAGCCGGGGTGGTCGTCGCTGATCGCGCTGATCCGGGGCACCCCGGCCATTCGCAGCAGCAGGGCGAGGGGCAGCGGGGACTGGTGGAACGAGGTGAAGATGACCGCTTCGTCGGCGCCGACGGTGGCGAGGCGGGCGGTCAGCCGGCGGATGTCCTCGGGGTCGACCGGCTCGGGAGAGGCGTCGATCCACGGCAACCGCCACTCGATCAGCTCGTCGATGCCGGGCAGCAGCTCGGCGGCGGCGCGGCCGCGCGGGCCGCAGAGCAGCACGACCCGGTCAGCGCCGGCCGCGACCGCCCGGATGCCCGGCCCGGTGACCAGCACGTCGCCCACCGAATCACTGCGGGCCACAAGGACCGTGCCGGCTCGCGCGGCGCGGGGCACGACCGGCCGGACCGCCCGCATCCGGCCCAGGATCTCGTCCACCGCGGCGGGCAGGTTCCGAGCGGCGGTCGGCGCCGCTGCGATCTCCTCCGGACGGGTGGCCGGGGTGGGAACCAGGACGCCGGCGGCACCCGCGGCCGCGGCCGCGATCATGTCGGCGCCGATGTCGCCGACCAGCACACACCGGGTCGGCATGGTGCCCAGCGCCCGGGCAGCGGCGTGCACCAGCCCCGGAGCCGGCTTACGGCAGACACACCCGTCGGGTTCACCGTGCGGACAGATCTGCCAGCTGTCGAACGGCCCGAGCAGCTCCTCCACCCGAGCGTTGACCCGGCGCAGGTCCTCGACGGTGAAAAACCCCCGGGCCAGGCCGGACTGGTTACTCACCACGGCGAGCCGCAGACCGGCCGCACGCAGCCGATCCAGGGCCTCCCGCGCGCCGGGCACCGGCCGGACCTTCTCCGGATCGCCGTTGTACGGCACGTCCTCGATCAGCGTGCCGTCACGGTCCAACAGCACCGCGTCGAACAGGGCGGGACCGGGCGACATCATGTCCGCCCAGCTGTCCCGGGCAGGCGAGGTAGACATCATCGTCCCGCCCCGGGGCCGTCCACCGCGACGACCTTCCGAGCGGGCACCGAGCGGGCGCGCCACCAGCCGCGTATCCAGTGGACGACCGCGAGCGGCGGGATGAGCACGCTGGTCACCAGCATGGTGACGACCTCATCGGGGGTGCGCGGGCCGGGCGCGATGCGGACCCGGGCGAACTCGGCGGTTCCGGCCGCCCAACCCAGCCCGGCAACGGCGGCGACGACCCCGAGGCCCCGCCGAAGGGCGCCGGGACCATCCACCGCGCGCAGTCCGGTGGCGGCCAGCGCGACCGCCCCGGCGGCGGCGACCGCGACGTGCCCGGGTCGCCGCCCGGGGGGCAGTTCGAGCGCGGTCCGCCAGCTCGGGCCGTACAACCGGCGCAGCAGCGCGTCGTCGGCGTTGCCGCGCTGGATGCGCAGGCTCACCCAGCGGCTCTCGGGGCGTACCGGATGGGTGACCCGGCGCTGGCCACGGACCAGGTCCCAGCCGGCGAGCTGGATCCGGTGCGCCAGCTCGGCGTCCTCCCGGTAGGCCCGGGGGAAGCGCTCGTCGAACCCGCCGACATCGACCAACGCCGCCCGGCGGTAGGCCATGTCAGCGGTGATCCACCGCCCTTCGGCCAAGCCGGCGGTGCCGCGTTCCCAGTCGGTGGGGCGGCGGCCGGCCGGCAGCGGCACCCTCAGCACGCCCTGCACACCGCCGACCCGGTCGGGCACGGCGAGGTCGGCACGCAGCAGCCTGGCCCAGTCCGGCGCCGGCACCACGTCGTCGTCCAGGAAGACCACCCACTCGCCGCAGGCCGCCCGCCACCCGAGGTTGCGGGCGGCTGCCGGGCCCGCACCGCGACCGGTCAGCACCTTCGTGTACGCCGCGAAGGCCCCCGGCACCGCCAGCTCCCCGGTCTCGTCGCGCCGGTCGTCGACCAGCAGCAGTTCGGCCTCGGGCAGGTCGCCGAGCTGGCCGGCGAGGGTGTCCAGCAGCACGGCCAGGCTCGGCCGGCCGAGCGTGGGCACCACCACGCTGATCATCGGCCGTCGCCCGGCGTCCGACGGCGCACCGCGAAGGGGCCGAGCGCGAGCAGGTCCACCGGCGCGGACCCGAACAGCTCCATCGCCTCCCGCGGGGTGTCCACCATCGGCCGGCCGGCGGTGTTCAGCGACGTGTTCACCACGACCGGCAGCCCGGTGAGCCGCTCGAACTCGGCCAGCATCTCGGCCACCAGCGGCTCGGTGTCGGCGTGCACGGTCTGCACCCGGGCGGTGCCGTCGACGTGGGTGACCGCCGGGATGCGCTCGCGCCACTGCCGCCTCACTCGGTGCACGAAGAGCATGTACGGGCTCGGGTGGACGCCCTCGAAGATCTCCACGAAGCGTTCCGCGCGGACCATCGGGGCGACCGGACGGAACTGCTCCCGGCCCTTGACGTCGTTCATCCGGCGGGTGGTGTCCGGGTCGCCGGGGTGGGCGAGCAGCGACCGGTGGCCCAGCGCCCGCGGGCCGTACTCGCTGCGCCCCTGGTACCAGGCGACGATGCCGTTGCCGGCGAGCGTCCGGGCCGCCTCCGCGGCGATCGACGCCGGCCGGGTGTACGGCAGCTGCGCCCGGCGCAGCTCCGCCTCCAGCTCCTCGTCCGACCAGCCGCGGCCCAGGTCCGCCCCGGTCATCGGGGTGGACCGGTCGCCCAGCTCGCCGGCGACGTGCAGGGCCGCGCCCAGCGCTGTGCCCGCGTCCCCGGCCGCCGGCTGCACCCAGACGTCGCGGTACGGCCCTTCGGCAGCGACCCGGGCGTTGGCGACGCAGTTCAGCGCAACGCCGCCGGCCATGGCCAGGGTGGCGGCGCCGCCGGAGGCGTCGTACAGCCAGCGGGACAGGTCGAGGATGACCTCCTCCAGCCGGACCTGCACGCTGGACGCCAGGTCGGCGTGGTCGTCGGTCATCTCCCCGTCGGCGGTCCGCGCCTTGGCCATGCTGGCCCAGTCGATCCGGTCGACCCGGAAGCCGCCGTCGTCGGTCACCCGGACCAGCTCACGGAGCAGGCCCAGGTGCCTGGGCCGGCCGTACGAGGCGAGCGCCATCACCTTGTACTCGTCGCTGGAGTGCAGGAATCCGAGGTGTCGGGTCAGCTCCTCGTACAGCAGGCCGAGCGAGTGCGGCAGTTGCTGCGCGTGCAGGTATGACAACCGTCCGTCACGGTAGACGCCGGCGAGATGACTGGAGTCCTCACCGCGCCCGTCGAGGACCAGCACCGCGGTGTCGTCGCCGGCCGGCGGGGCGGCCAGCCCGGCGGAGGCGGCGTGCGCCACGTGGTGCGGCACGAACCGCACCTTCTCCGGGTCGAGCCCGGGCAGGGCGGCGGCGAGGAACTGCGGTGCCCGCTTGGCGTAGTCGATCCGCAGCCAGTCCCACGGGTCGTCGAGACCCAGCTCGACCGCGTCACGGCAGAGGCCGGGGTCGAAGGAGTACGCGACCGCGTCGAGGCTGTCGACGCCGATCCCAGCACTGGCCAGACACCAGGCGGCGGACAGCTCGGGCAGCTCCCAGGCGGCGAACGGCACCGGGCGCTTGCCGTGCTTGCGGCGGCTGAACCGCTCCTCTTCAGCGGCGGCCACCACCCGGCCGTCGACCACGAGAGCAGCCGCGGGGTCATGAAAGACCGCGTTGATTCCGAGGACGCGCATGAGCAGTCCCTACCCCTGCGAGCACGGCCTAACCACAAGGTCATCGACTTCTCCCGCGAGTCCGATGTCGCCTGTGAGACTCGGGTCAGCACCGAAAGGGCAGCTGACAGTGCCCGCGCCTTCACTGTCCGCGCTGGCCGTGGAGTCGTCGTCCGCCCATCTCTGATGCTCACGCCGACTGCTGTTGGGGCGGGTTTTGCCTTGATGGGCCCAGGGAACCTTCCGCAGGTAAGCAGGCTGGAGGCAGGGAGGCCTACATGCGCCGTTGGCTGCGGGGACATGCGCTGTCGATCGCCACGCTTGGCGCGTTCGTGATCTTCTGGATCCTGCAGACCGTGTTCGGTTGGCAGGTGCACAACGAGGAGCTGACCCAGCATGGCCGACACGCGCTGTCGTACCTCGCGTACCTACATACCGGCCACCTCGCGGAGGCGACGTTCGAGAACTGGGAGTCGGAGTTTCTCCAGATGGGCGGGTACGTTCTGCTCACCGCGTACTTGGTGCAGAGGGGATCCTCGGAGTCCAAGCCGGAGCAGCAGGGTGATCGGCCTGACGACCGGGCCGAGAACGCCACCTCCGCGTCACCCTGGCCCGTGCACGTCGGCGGTTTGGTGCTGGCGGTCTACCGCAACAGCCTCTCTATCGCCCTCCTGATGATCTTCGCCGGGTCGTTCCTCGGGCACCTGTTGGGTGGCGTGGCGAACTACAACGAGGAGCAGATGCTCCAGAGCGGCGCCGAGCCGATCAGTGCCTGGCAGTTCCTGGGCACCAGCGACTTCTGGTTCCAGTCCATGCAGAACTGGCAGAGTGAGTTTCTGGCCGTGGCCGCGCTGATCCTGCTCAGCACCGTCCTGCGTCAGCACGGCTCGCCCGAGTCGAAGCCCGTGACCGCCTCGCACGCCACCACCGGCGCCTGACCGAGGTACCCACAGCCTTTCGCACGCCCCCATCCGCGCTGGCCGCCGGCTGCAGGTGGCGGCGACCGGCTCCAGTCAGCCGCGCAAGCAGCTACGACGATGAGCGTGATCGCACACGTGTCGCCTACGCAGATCCGCGTACGGAGAGCCATCCGCTGTCGGAGGACACGTCCTCCTCTTCGGCACGAACATCAACCTCGTGAACACACCACCGAGCCGTCTGATCCACCGTGCCCTGCTCGGCACGACGCCCGGTGCGAGGGACTCGAGGAGAAGATGATGACAACCGAGACTCCCCGTAGCGAGGGAGCTCTGGCGGGGTTGGCCCGGTTCTGTTACCGGCGCCGCCGCCTGATCCTTCTGACCTGGATCGTCGGCGTGATCGCCGTGGCGGTCGTCGGCTTCCGCTACGGCGCCGCCTCCGACAACGACTACTCGGGCGGAGACTCCGGGTCCGCCAAGGCACAGGCTCTGATCGAGAAGCATTTCCCCGAGCAGCAGGGGGACACGCTGACTCTCGCGATCAAGGCGGAGAAGGGGATCGACGACCCCGCCGCCCGGCAGAAGATCGAAAAAGTCATTGCCGATCTCGACGCCTCACCCGTTACCGGCCCGGTGACCTCGCCTTATCAGGACGAGAATCTGGTGACGAAGGATCGCCGTATCGCCCGTACGACCATCCCGCTGACCGACAAGGATGCGAAGAAGACCGACGTCAAGCCCCTGGTGGACACGGTCAAGAACGCCTCCGGTGACGGCGTGACCCTGGGGCTGGGCGGGGACAAGGCGGAGAAGGCAGAGACACCCCCGCAGGGTCCGGCCGAGGGGGTGGGCCTCCTGACGGCAGCGGTGATCTTGTTCATCGCCTTCGGGTCGCTGGTGGCGATGGGCCTGCCGATCGTGACCGGACTGATGGCGGTCCTCGGCGGCATCGCCCTGATGAAGCTCGTGGGGCACGTGGTCCCCTCGCCGGATTTCACCGTGCTCGTCTGTTCGTTGATCGGGCTCGGTGTCGGCATCGACTACGCACTGTTCATCCTGACCCGCTACAAGGACGGCCTGCAGGACGGCGACGAGCCTGAGACCGCCACCGTCAAGGCCATCACCACCGCAGGGCACGCGGTCCTGTTCGCCGGCACGACCGTCATGATCGCGCTGCTGGGCCTGATCGCCATGGGACAGAAGATGATGACCGGCGTGGCCATCGGCGCCTCGGTGACGGTGCTGGTGACGATGATCGCCGCGGTGACCCTGCTGCCGGCGTTCCTGGGCTTCATCGGCCACAAGATCAACTCCCTGCGCCTGCCCCGTCGCACGTCCCGCCGGCACCGGGGTGACGGTGTCCCGTCCCGGGAGCGCCGCACCCCCGCCGAGCGCTGGGCGGGCGTGGTGCAGCGCAAGCCGCTGGTCGCCGCGCTTCTTGCCGGCGCGAGCCTGCTGGTGCTGGCCTCCCCCGCACTGTCGATGCGGCTGAGCCTGCCCGACGCGAGTGTCCAGCCCCGCGACCGGAGCAGCTACACCTCGTACGAGATCGTCTCCGAGGGCTTCGGTCCCGGCTACGGCGCTCCCCTGATCTTCGCCACCGCGGTCGACTCCACGGACGCCGACCTGCGTCGCGTCGTCGACGCGGTCAGGAACACCGAGGGCATCGCCCACGCCACGCAGCCTCGAATCAGCAAGGACGGGCAGGCCGCCATCTTCATGGCCTTCCCCAGGACCGGGTTACAGGACGAGGCAACCGCGAACCTGGTGCACGAGCTCCGCGACGACGTGCTGCCCAAGGAACCCGGCGGCAGAAAGGTCTACGTCGGCGGCCCGAACGCCGGGGCGATCGACTTCGCCGAGGACACCAGCTCGCGCCTACCCTTGATGATCACGGTCGTCATCGTGGTGTCCCTGCTGCTGCTGATCGCGCTGGTCCGGTCGGTCACGATCGCGCTGCAGGCCGCCGTGATGAACCTGCTGTCGATCGGCGCCGCCTACGGCGTGCTGGTCGCGATCGTGCAGTGGGGATGGTTCGGCTCGGCCCTCGGTTTCCCCACCGAGATGCCGATCACGACCTGGGTGCCGATGATGATGTTCCCACTCCTGTTCGGCCTGTCCATGGACTACGAGGTCTTCCTGATCTCGCGGATCCGCGAGGAGTACGAGCGCAGCGGCGACACCCGGATGGCCGTCACTCGCGGGCTGGCACGGACCGCCAAGGTCATCACGGCCGCGGCCGCCATCATGATCGCCATCTTCACGACCGCCCTGCTCGGCCCCGACGTCTCGGTCAAGCAGATCGGTCTGGGCATGGCCGTCGCCGTGCTCGTCGACGCCACCATCATCCGCATGGTCCTCGTCCCCGCGGTGATGGAACTGTGTGGCAAGGCCAACTGGTGGATGCCCGGACGCCGGGCGCCGAAGGCGACCTCGACACCCCCGGACGAGGTTGAGGAAGAGGCCAGAGTCTGACTTTTCTCGAGTCGGAGTGCGGGGAGCTCTCGGGCGGGCGGTTCCCCGCACTCCTTCACGGTTCTACGAGCGAGTCGCGGCGTAGTCGGGGACTGCGCCGGGCGTGGTCCGGGTCTGCCGGGCGCAGGGCCAGGATCAGTACGGTCAGCCCGGCGAAGATGACCGTGGCGACGACGCCGGTGACGTGCAGACTGGTGGTGAACGCCTCCCGCGCGGTGTGCAGCAGTTCCGCGCCCTGGCCGGCGGAAAGGTGCTGGCTGGCCGCGACCGCGTCGGCCAGCGAGTCGGACGTGCCGTCCATCCGGCTGCCGTAGACCACCGCGGCCACCACGCCGATCAGCGCAAAGCCGAGCGAACCGCCGAGGTAGTTGCCGGTCTCCGACATCGACGCCGCCGAGCCGGCGCGCTCGGGAGGCACGGACCCGACGACCAACCCGGTGCCCAGCGCGAACAGCGGGCCTGTGCCCAGCGCCAGTACGGCGATGCCGAGCATCACCATCGGCAGGGCGTTCGCACCGTGGACTCCGACCAGCAGCAGGCTGCCCAGTGACGACCCCGCCAGCCCACCGGCGATCGCGGTCGTCTGCTTCATCCCCCGGGTCAGCACCGGCGCGGCCATGGTGCCGACTGCTGAGGCCAGGCCCATCGGTGCGAACAGCACCGCCGATGCGACCGGCGAGAAACCCAGCACGCCCTGCAGGTACTGGGTCACCATCAGGCCCGTACCCGCCATGACGATCCCGGCGAAGACGAGCGCGACGAGTACGGCCGTGAACGGGCGGTTGCGCAACAGCCGCAGGTCCAGCAGCGGCGTCTCCAGCCGCAGCTGCCGGCGTACGAACAGCAGTCCGATGACTGCGCCGACGACGAGAGCCACGGCCGGCACGACCGGCACACCCCCGACGGTCAGCTGCTTGATGCCGTAGACCATCAGAAGCACCGCCACGAGGGACAGCCCGACGCTGCCCAGGTCCAGCCGGCCGGACTGGTCGCTGCGGAACTCCGGCAGCAGGACCGGCCCGACGAGCAGCAGCAACACCATCGCCGGCACGGCCACCAGGAACACCGATCCCCACCAGAAGTGCTGGAGCAGGAGTCCGGCGAACACGGGTCCGAGCGCGCCGCCGGCGAACTGGCAGGTCGCCCAGATCGAGATGGCCTGCCCGCACTGCCGTTGGTCCCGGAACATGTTGGTGATCAAGGCGAGTGTGGACGGCGCCAGGGTCGCGCCGGCGACGCCCAGCAGCGCACGCACGACGATCAGTATCAGCGGGCTGACCGCGAAGGCGGCCACGACCGACAGCACGGCGAAGGCCGCTCCGCCGATCATCAGCAGCCGCCGGCGGCCGATCCGATCGCCGAGCGTGCCCATGGTGATGACCAGGCCGGCCACCATGAATCCGTAGCTGTCGCTGATCCACAGCTGCTGGACGTTGGTGGCACCCAGGTCGGCGCTCAGCCGTGGGAGCGCGAGGAGCAACGCTGTCATGTCCATCGCGACGAGCAATGTCGGCATCATGAGGATGACCAGTCCCAGCCATGCCCGGTTGACTCGCATATCCGAAACTTCCTGTTCTCTCGATGTTCCGCCGGTTGGTCGGAACGATCGAGAGCTTCTTGACATCGGTACGGACGGAAAGCCCGCGTGTCTGCCACGACGGGCACCGAACATGACGACGTTGCGGTCCGGCCGATGCGGCGGCAAAGAACTCCCGCGTAAGTTCGGACGGGATGTCAAGACTGCAGCGGCGGCTCCGACAAAGGGCTGAAGGGCCCAGCTGGGGCTCGCGAACGACGAGGAGTGCGGGATGCAGTTCCTGATCAGCATGTACATCAACCCGGCCGTGTTGGACGCGCTGACCGACGAGGAGATGGCGGCGATCGGCGACGGCCACGGCAAGTTCCTCGAGGCACTGAAGGCGTCCGGCGAGTTGATCACCACGCAGGCGCTGATCGACCCGTCACAGGCCGCTGTGGTGTCCGTACGCAACGGCCAGCCGGTGGTGACCGACGGACCTTTCCTGGAGGCCAAGGAACATCTGGGCGGTTTCTACCTGATCGACTGCCAGAACAAGGCGCGGGCGATCGAACTGGCATCGCAGATTCCGGACACCGCAATCGAGGGTCTGGGGGTCGAGGTGCGGCAGGTGATGTTCGCTGACGGACAATTGGAGGCGTGACGGCACCAGCCATCGAGGACCTGCTGCGTGAGCTCACGCCGCAGGTTCTCGGCACGCTGGTACGTCGGCACGGCCAGTTCGAAGGATGTGAGGACGCCGTCCAGGAGGCCGTCCTCGCCGCCACCGTGCAGTGGCCGGCCGAGGGAGTGCCAAACAACCCACGCGGCTGGCTGGTGACCGTCGCCTCCCGGCGGCTCATCGACGAGATGCGCAGTGACCACGCGCGCCGCGAGCGGGAGGCGGCGACGGCCATCGAGGTGGTGCCCGAGGACGTACCGGACACCGACGACTCGCTCGTCCTGCTGTTCCTGTGCTGCCATCCGGCGCTGACCGCCGCCTCCCAGACCGCCCTGACGCTGCGGGCGGTCGGCGGCCTGACGACTGCCGAGATCGCCCGCGCATTCCTGGTGCCGGAGGCCACGATGGCGTCCAGGATCAGCCGGGCCAAGCAGCGCATCAAGGCCGCCGGCAGCTCGTTCAGCCTGCCGGACAGCGCGGAACGCGAGGAGCGCCTACGGGTCGTCCTGCACGTGCTCTACCTGATCTTCAACGAGGGCTACACCGCCTCCTCAGGCAGCCAGTTGCACCGTGCCGACCTCGCGCGCGAAGCGATCCGGCTGGCCAGGATGGTGCACGCACAGCTGCCCGAGGATGGCGAGGTGACCGGACTGCTCGCGCTGATGCTGTTGACCCACGCTCGCCGGGACGCACGTACGACGGCGGCAGGTGACCTGGTGCCGCTGGACGAGCAGGACCGCACGAAGTGGGACCGCGGGCTGATCGACGAAGGCATCGAGCTGGTCAAGGCGTCGCTAGCCGGCCGGACGCTGGGGCCTTATCAGCTGCAGGCAGCGATCGCCGCCACCCACGCCGACGCGGCCACGGCCGAGGAGACCAACTGGCCGCAGGTGCACGCCCTCTACCTGATCCTGGAACGGATCGCGCCCAACCCGATGGTCACCCTCAACCGGGCGATCGCGCTCGCCGAGACCGAGGGCCCGTCGGCCGGGCTGGCCTTGCTGTCCACGTTGGATACAGACGTGCGGATGGCCGAGCATCACCGGCTGGTGTCCGTCCGGGCACATCTGCTGGAGAAGACCGGCGACACGGCCAGGGCGTACGAGGACTACCGGCGCGCCGCGAAGTCCACCGCCAGCATCGCCGAGCAACGCTACCTGGAGTCCCGGGCCAGCCGGTTGAGAAGATAGGCGCTCGTGTGCGCCCCGGTTCCCGGCAATCCAGCACCATCCGCATCTTTGGCTGCTTCACGTGCCCAGAGCTGGCGGCGTCTACGAACCATGAGCGGAACGGTAGCGCCGCCGATCCCCACAGCCACGAGCGTCAAGACCCATATCGGGGCTTGGGGCAGCATGAACAACATGGCAAAGAACAAGAGCGGTATGAAAAGCGCGGCATCCCGGTATACATGGTTCTTCGACCACTGCTGGATGTGTCGCGGGGAAATCGCGTAGCCAACGAACATCACGCCGTAAAACAGCCCGGCCGCCATTCCGATGACCCACCCACGGCGGCTACCCAAGCTGAAAGCCATCAAGGCAACCAGCGGCGTGTACATCGCCAGACGCAACCACCGTGGCACTCGCTCGAACCATCGGGACCAGGCGAGAACGAACGAGGTGACAGGACCGTGGGCTCGGGCATCGCTAGACACCGCGGCATTGTGCAGCACCGCGCGCGGCGCAGCAACCCGGTGTCGCTGCGTCAGGAATGACTGCTGGCCAGCAGTCGAGCATCTCTCATTGCCGATGACGGCATCGATGCCCGTCCGGCTGCCTTCGGAATCCTCCTCGGGGCCACCTGCGAGACCGACAAGTAATCGGCCGACCGCTTGTGCCGATGTCAGTTGCTCCTGGGCGAGGTTCTGGAATGCTTCGCCCATGCCTTCCTACCCGCCTACCTTCGCCGACCAGGTCGTCGCACAGCCAGCCCGTGCCCAGTTCGAGGCGTTCATCGACGAGCACCGCGGCGCGCTCAATGGCTGCTTGGACGGGCTGACCGAGGAACAGGCGCGCCGATCGTTGGTGGCCTCCCGGACCACGCTGCTGGGTCTTGTGAAGCACGCGACTTTCGTCGAGAAGGTCTGGTTTGACGAAGCCGTCACGTGCCGGTCGCGCGCTGAGATCGGCATCCCTGCGACGTCAGAGGAGTCGTTCATCCTCGATGACGACGACACGATCGCCACCGTCCAGCACGCACACCGCGAGGCCTGCGAAGCATCACGCCGTGCGACGTCATCCCTGGGTCTGGACGACATCCTTCACGGGCACCGGCGAGGCCCACTTCCGCTGCGGTGGGTGTATCTCCACGTGCTGCGCGAGCTCGCCCAGCACTGTGGGCACGCAGACATTCTTCGAGAGCAGCTCATCGACGAGTAGTGCGCGGAGGTCCGCTCATGCCGCCGACCGAGCGCCAGTGCTCGAGCACGAGCTCAAGCAGACGGCGTGACCGGGGG